>CAXMOE010000046.1:0-15451 GCA_964194835.1 uncultured Flavobacteriaceae bacterium
CGATCGATTTGAAAAAAGGAAATTCTTTTTTGATGACTATATTGATTGGAGCAGGCCTGGTTCTGTAACTCATGCAAGTAAAGATGGAAAGCTTTGGATCAATGTTGGTTCCGGTATTATGGTAGTTGAAAAAAATGAAAATGGGCAATATTTAGTCAATACAGACACTTTTAAAGAGCTTAATAACAGCCGTATTTTTAATATTTATCCTGAAGAGCCTGAAGCCAATGGATCAAGGGTAGTATGGCTTTCTGGGCCGGACGGAGTTATACGCTATGAGGGTAAGTTAGAGAAACCAATTGTCCCGAAATTTAAAGTCGTCATTAGAAAAGTAGCTATAGCCGGTGACTCCCTATTATATGGCGGTGACACCGACATTCCCAAAAATATAAAAATCCCTTTTAATAGAAATTCTGTGACCCTGGGGTATGCTGCACCTTTATTTATTGGTCAAAAGGAGGTGAAATATAGCACCCAATTGATGGGATTAAATGATTATTGGTCTGAATGGACTACTCAATCATCCAGGGAATATATTAACCTGCCACCTGGTGCCTATACCTTTAAAACTAAAGCACAAAATTTATACGGAGACATTACGGATGAAGCTGCTGTTTCCTTTACAATAGTTTCTCCATGGTATAGAACCTGGTTGGCTTATCTGCTTTATGCCTTTGGCCTTGTGTCATTGGTATATTTTGTAGTTAAGGCGCGTACAGGTATCCTGTTAAGGCAACAAAAAGATCTGGAAGAAAAAGTTGAGGAGCGAACCAGGGAGGCGAATCAAAGATTAAATGAACTGTCGACCATTAATCAAGTTAGTAAGGCGTTGACCAAAAAGCTGCAGTTAAGCGATTTGATTCAGCTCGTTGGTGATGAAATGAAAAGACTTTTTAAATCGGACATTACCTATTTGGCAGTCCTGGATCTTGAAACCAACATGATCAACTTCCCTTACCAGGATGGGGATAACATGCCGCCCTTTAAATTAGGAGAGGGTCTTACATCCAAAATCATTCAAACCGGAGAGCCTTTATTGATTAATAAGGATAGCGATATTATGGCCGAGTATACAAGGAGTGGGATTCAGCAAACTGGCAAACAGGCCATTTCTTATTTAGGGGTACCCATACCTGTTGAAGATTCAATTATAGGAGTACTCAGTGTACAAAGTACCGAGCAAGAAAGCAGGTTCAATGAAGAAGATAAACGACTTTTGAGTACAATTGCTATTAATGTGGGGGTTGCATTGCACAATGCAGAATTATTTGAAGAAGCTAAGAAGGCTAAGGCAAAGGCAGAAGATGCCAACGAGGCGAAAAGTGCTTTCTTGTCTACGGTAAGTCATGAACTTCGTACTCCCTTGACATCGGTACTCGGATTTGCGAAAATTATACGCAAGCGTTTACAAGATAAAATCTTCCCAGTGGTCACGGTCGATGATCAAAAAATTAAGCGTACCATGAAACAGATTAGCGATAACCTGGATGTAGTGGTATCAGAAGGAGAACGACTGACCAGTTTGATCAATGATGTGTTGGACTTGGCAAAGATTGAGTCCGGTAGAATGGAATGGAATTTAAAACCTGTATTTCTTCAAGATGTCATTAGCAGGGCCGTATCTGCCACTTCGACTTTATTTGAGCAAAAGAACTTGGAGTTGATAAAAAATGTTCCTGAAAATTTACCACTCATAAGTGGCGATGAAGATAAGTTGATTCAGGTGGTCATTAATTTACTATCCAATGCGGTCAAGTTTACCGATAAAGGTAAGGTTACAATCGAGGCCTATGAAGATAAGGGACAATTAATATTTGAGATCCAGGATACGGGAATTGGAATTGCCGATGAGGACAGGCATAAGGTTTTTGAGCGGTTTAGACAAGCGGGAGATACTTTAACAGACAAACCACAGGGTACTGGTTTAGGGCTTCCCATATGTAGAGAAATTATCGAACATCATGGGGGTATCATTTGGATGAATAGTGAGTTTAATGTTGGCAGCACATTCTTCTTTTCCATCCCTACAATAGGCGACAGTGGAAATCAGCAGCCTATTGAGTTGGAAAGGATTTTAAAGAGTTTAAAAAAACAAATTAAACATACATCTCACAGAACCGCTAAGGACATACCTACTATTTTGGTAGTTGATGATGATACCCCTATAAGATCTCTTTTAAGGCAGGAACTAACCGATGCCGGGTATAATGTGAAAGAAGCAGCCAACGGCAAGGCGGCACTCGATATGGTCCGATTAAGTAAACCGGATTTAATTATCCTGGATGTAATGATGCCTGAAATCAATGGATTTGATGTGGCAGCTGTTCTTAAGAACGATCCTGCTACCATGGATATTCCCATCATCATCTTATCAATTGTACAGGATAAAGAGCGTGGTTTTAGAATAGGAGTAGATCGCTACCTGACAAAACCTATTGATACAGAAAAACTTTTTCATGAAGTAGAAGAATTGTTAGAGCAAGGGGTTTCTAAAAAGAAAGTGCTCGTTGTTGATGAAGATGCTTCTGCGCTAAAATCATTGACAGATGTGCTTTCCGCCCGTGGCTATAAGGTGTTGGAAGCAAATTCCGAAAACCTATTGGAAACCGCTTCAAAAAATAAGCCGGACATTATTATGTTGAATTCTGTGTTTAACGGTGACGAAAAGAAGATTAAAGAACTCAAATTTCAAAAAGGAATGGAAAACGTTATGTTTTTTGTATATCAATAAAGGAATAATTTACGAATAATAATCAAGGAAATCCTATGGATAAAAAATTACTGATAGTTGACGATGAAGCCCATATAAGAATGCTTATTGAACAAACATTGGAAGATTTAGAAGACGAAGGAGTAGAACTGTTTTTTGCAGAAAATGGAGAGGAGGCGTTGGCGTTAATACAAAAAGAGGAACCAAATCTTGTTTTTTTAGATGTTATGATGCCTAAAATGAATGGCATGGAGGTCTGTTATAAGGTAAAAAAAGAGCTCAATTTATCTGAAGTTTATATTATTTTATTGACTGCTAAAGGACAAGAAGTAGATCGGCAAAAAGGATTGGATATGGGAGCAGATAGGTATATGACCAAACCATTTGATCCGGATGAGATGTTAGCCGTCGCAGAGGAAATTCTCAACAGTTAATCTTAAAAATGAACAAAAAAACTATCTCTTTATTGGCTAGGGCATTAAAACATGTACTCCAAAAGGATAAAGATTCTGTATCGTTGATCAAGCAATTCGCTTCATTAATAGATGTAGAATTTTTTGTGGCCGATAAAGAGGGTAAAGTTTTATGGGGTGTAGATAATCAATATTCCTTTGAAGTAGAATTGGAAAGCGATTCTTTGATATTGGGTAATTTTAAGTCGAACAATCAAAACGGTAAATATATAATCGATTTGATTAAGATTTTGATTAAGAAAGAATTCGAAAAGAAAAGAATTGGTCAGGAAGTGCTAAGCTTATATCGTGAAATAAATATGATTTACGGTCTAAGTGAGATGATTTCCGAAAAAATAGACACCACTTCAATTGCTGAGATAGCGCTCCAGGAATCTTCACAGATCATTGGTTCAACCCATGGTTTATTTCTGATGTATGACCCGGATGAAGATAAAGTGGTTGAATTAGCATCATTTGGGGATAACCCCAAAAGTAAAAGGAATATAAAGGAACAAAATGAGGTACTAAAAAAACTTATTTTAAAAGGAAGCGCTGCAATAGTACCCCAGGAAAGAATCAAGAAAAATTTATCTATTCAACATCTTAAGGCAGTCATGTATGCCCCCTTAAAAGTCAAGCATAGGACCCTTGGGGTAGTCATTTTAGGGCATGAGGAAAAAAAAGAATTTACTGCAGCAGAATTGAAATTATTGACAACAATTGCTTTACAATCTGCGGCTGCCATTGAAAGTGCCCATTTGTACCAAAAAGGATTAAAAGAAGCTAGGGATAGAGAGGAGGCAATTCGGGAAATACATGAGGTAACTCAAAAATTTGTACCCTCTGAGTTTTTGAAATCACTCGGCAAGGAGAATATTACAGAGGTAGGCCTAGGTGATCTTGTGGAAAGAGAAGTGACTGTTGTATTTGTCGATATTAGGGGTTTCACCACTGTTTCAGAGGATATGAGCCCAAGAGAAAACTTTTTGTTTGTTAATGGTTTTAACCATAGGATGGGCCCTATAATTAGGAAAAACGAAGGTTTTATATTGCAATACCTCGGAGATGGTTTTATGGCATTGTTTCCAAAAGGATCTCAAAATGCTATAAAGGCATCTGTTGAAATGCATAAAGAGCTACACCAATATAATAATGAACGGGCAGCAAAAAAGAGACTTCCGATAAAGATTGGTGTAGGGATGCAAAATGGTAAGCTAATTATGGGAATTACTGGTGATGTAGAAAGGTTGGATGCGGCAATTATTTCCGATACTGTGAATACGGCGGCAAGAATAGAAAGCTTATCAAAACATTACGGAACTTCTATATTATTAACGCAGGAATGCATAGATAATTTACCCAATCCGGAAGAATTCGATTTTAGATACCTTGGACCGGTTCAACTAAAAGGTAAGCATAATCCAATAGACCTTTATGAATGCATAAACGGGGACAGCCTTTCTTTGCTTAAGCATAAACTTAATACACTATCTACTTTTAATGAAGCGATGAATTTATATTTCAATAAAGAATTTGCAATGGCAGCCGTAACCTTCCAGCAAATTTTTAAAATGAATATGATGGATCAGACGGCTAAATTGTTTTTAAACAAATCTGCCCATTTAATTACACAAGAAATTGAAGACAATTGGAAAGGTGTCGAACTAATGACAACCAAATAATATTTAAAATTTCTATGCAAGAACATAAATCGATGTTCCTCCTTAATTATTAGGTGCATATCTTGGAAATATAAAGACTCAAAATTTTATAGATCATTATTTTCCCATATTAATTATTTTTAAGATGAGTAGGATTAAAAACTGAAAAATTGCTTTATATTTGCAGTCCTTTTGCAGGCGTGGTGGTCCCGATAACCATTGGGAGGTAGCCAGCCAGACCAAAAATCTGGTGACAAATAGTAATTTATTGATGCAGGCGTGGTGGAATTGGTAGACACGCTAGACTTAGGATCTAGTGCCGCAAGGTGTGAGAGTTCGAGTCTCTCCGCCTGTACTAATTGAAAGAAGCTCTTCGGAAACGAAGGGCTTTTTATTTTTATGGCACTCGAATGAAATGAAAAATCTTTGTGTTTTTCAAGAGAATCCATAAAAAAACTTCCCTGTGAGCAGGGAAGTTTTTCTAATAGAGAAACAAAGTAACGTAATTAAAATCGTTCCATTTTATTGTTTTTTTAATCTAGCTTATTTACAAAATTTCCCACAGGCCAATTAAGAATCCAAGGGCAATTAAGGCCAATACTACATCCAATCCTACAACCAATACGGAAAGAATCGAATTTAGAAGCCCATTTTTTACAGTTTGCTCGTCCATAATACGTACATTTTAATGTTCATAATTCCTTTTTTTCATATTTAAGTTACAAATTCAAGAAAACGTAGAACGATAAATTGTTGTGAAAGTGCCAAAACCTGTGGTATAAACGGATTATTTGTGCATTTAATCGGTAAAATGAAAACACACACCTAATGTAGGCGTCACTCCATTATGATACATTCCTTGTTTACAAAACAAGGAATGTATCATAATCTTTAAGCTATATCTAACAATTATTTACTTAGAAAAGAAATAGCGATAGCTTTATTTAGAGAGCCTCCTTCAATTACCATGTGATATAATCCGGCAGGTAATATTAATTGAGATAGATCAAAGTCCAGAAATGTTCCAGCCGCATCCATTTTTCCACTTATTATTTCTTTCCCAATATTGCTAAATATACTATAATCCAATATTCCAGTAGTTTGCCCTGGAATTTTTAAAGTATATCTCCTATCTATTATAGGATTAGGGAAAATAAAAGATGAATCAGTTGGTAACGATAAAGTTCCATTTTCTAGAACTTCAATGTTTTGTGAGGAAAAATTTGAGCACCCCGTATCCTGATCGCTATATGTATAGGTAATCGTAAAGGTTCCAACCCCCACTTCAGTAGGGTTAAACATTCCATTTGTAACTCCTTCCCCTGAATACTCACCACCCAAAGGTACGCCTCCGACCAAGGCAAAAGCTACATCCTCTGTAGTAACATTTTCAAAGGAATCTAATGATACATCTGGTAAAATTATATTTTCTTCAACAGTAAATTCGGTCGTCTGTGAACACCCATTATCGTCTGACACAGTTACGGAATAAGTTCCTATGGCGAGACCGATTTCAATAACCGCATTGCCACCCGAGCTCCAGTTATATGCCATCAAACCTTGACCTCCTGTTACCTCAACTACTGCAGTGCCATTATTTTCATTGCATTGGGAAACATCCGTGGTATTAACTGCAATGATAAAACCAGAACAATCAATGGATTCCTCAGATATTGTAAAATCAATGATGAGATCCAGTCCTTCTACACCACTTTGGCCTATACCACTATAAGGGATAGCTTTAATGGTATAATTGCCGATTGGTAAGCTTCTCCCTGCATAGTCACCGCTGTTATTGCCAAAAATAGAATAAGGGAGTTCCTCTTCTACAATAGTATCATTTATAGGCCCTGTAATTTCCATAAATACACTTCCCACTACTTCTGGGTCGATATTTGCCCTTATGGATAGATTAGTAGTAGGTAAAGCTGATAATACGAAACGTTTTCCAGAAGTGATAGTTGCGATGTCAGAATCAGAATCCGCATTTATTAATGTGAAACTTATCGTTTGCGCAGGCAAGATTACAGCATCCACGGTTATATTCTGAGTTGCAGATTCAGAACAGTTAGTGATTGCAT
The DNA here is from genome assembly GCA_964194835.1 of uncultured Flavobacteriaceae bacterium. Lineage (GTDB taxonomy): Bacteria > Bacteroidota > Bacteroidia > Flavobacteriales > Flavobacteriaceae > CAXMOE01. The sequence goes on from CAXMOE010000046.1 coordinate 6,908, forward strand.
TTGTGTAAGTATAGTTCAATGAATAGGTCCCAACCCCAATGCTTGGATCAAAAATTCCATTCAACACTCCGGTACCCGAATAAACACCGCCAGCAGGACTTCCTCCTGTAAGTGCAAAAGATATATCTGTTTCCATAACATTTGGAAATGTGTTTAATGAAACATTAGGTTTTGTGGGATCTTGCAAATTTACAGAAGAGGATTTGGTACATCCCTGTTGGTCAGTAATGGTCAGGGTGTAATTGCCTTCTGCCAAATTTGAAATTGAAGCAGAATTATCCCCATTGCTCCAACTATAACTTACACTTCCTTGTGCTCCTGATACTGATGAACTTATAGTACCATCGTTACCTCCGCATATTGTTATGTCATTAAAATTCAACGTTAACACAAGATTGTTGCAGGCTGTGCTTTCTGTTACGGTGAGGTTTGATGATGCTGAATTTGTACATTGTGTGTTGGAATCCGTATATGTGTAAGTAATTGAATAGGTTCCAGGCCCGATTGTTGGATCAAAGATATTGTTATTAATCCCTTGTCCAGAGTAGGTCCCTCCGGATGGACTACCTCCAGTTAGCGTAAACGCATTATCCGATTCCGATATGTCCGGTATCGACCCAAATGATACATTTGGTGTCGCAGGTTCATTGATGGTTGCAGAAGACGTTCGTGAACATCCTTGTTGGTCGGTAATTGTTAAGCTATAGTTGCCCGGGGACAATCCGGTAATATTGGCAGTAGTAGCTCCATTGCTCCAACTATAACCTACACTTCCCTGTGCGCCAGACACCGATGAATTTATAGATCCGTCACTGCCATTACAGTTACCTGTTCCAATTGCATCAAGTGAGAGTGAAAGATTACTACAATCTGGTCCGCCACCTCCACCACAAGTTGTCTCTACTCTTGAAATATCTGTGGAGCTACTTTCGGAATAACTACTTTCCTTGTACAACACCATCCGATCAATAAAATGACCATTAGATCTTCCTGATACTTGAATAGTATACGTCCCAGCTGTAGTAAATTCTGCGTAAACCTTATGTCCGTCGTTGTCGCTAGTAAAGGAAGTCCAATTAAAACTTGATGCACCACCGCTATTATAAATTTTCATCCAACCTCCGCTGGAATTTCCCATAACTGTAACATTTGATTTTTTAAAACTTCCACCTACTGGATATTTGATTGAATTCCCGTTTTGTGCAAAAAAATCAAAGGCATCCGGAAATTTTAACCATGAATCATTATGTTCTGTGCCATCGCTTCCAATACCGACTTTGTTACGCCATTGAAATCTATAAATTCCTGGGGAATTTATTTTTACCTTATACTCTATCAAACCATTTCCGGGAGAGCCAAAATAATCGCTGCCCCTCCAGGCAATAAAAGAAGTGCCGGTATATCCAGCAGTTCCAGTTTCCCTGTTCCACCCAGAGGGGAGGTTGCCAGATTCCATTTCAATAACTACAATTCCATTTTGTTCTTCAAAATCTGCACCGTTACATTGTGCAGATGTTTCGAAAAATAAAAGAATAAATAAAAATAAAAGTGGGGTAATTTTCATGCTCATAAATGATAATTAGATGTTAATTTAAATCCGCCATTTCATGACTAAATACATGTAGACCAAACTAAATATAACGATATAAATCGACCTTAAAAATAAGTGTAATGCCCAGAGAAATAACGAAATAGACGCCAATACTTATCACAGTTTATTAACTTAAAATATGGGGGAGAATAAAAAATAGTTCTACAAGTTACAAATAAAATCAATTCAAATCGACCTTATAGTTTTTTCCTTAAATAGGGTAGGAATTGTATTTGGATAAAGGTAAACCGGAATAAACTCAGTAGGTAAGAAAAGGGAAATAGTAGTCTGGGCCATGTTTAGTTAAAGAACCCAAAAACTGCCAGAATAAGGCAAATCACAACAGCAGCCAGGATAGCAACCAGAACCACAACCATAATTTTGAGGAATCCGTTCAGTACCTTCGTGCTAATATCAGCTTCTTCCATAATCATATATTTTATTCTAATTTAAGAAATAAATGTTTAAAAATGAAAGTACATCGCCAAATTTTGATTAAATACTATGATTATAGTATGTTTATCGGCAGTATTGTCAATTTAAACGATAGACAAATGGAAACCAAGTCCTACTCTTTGTTATCTGGTGTACGTAGCTTTTTACTAAGTTCTTCCAAGGAGATTCCTTTGGTCTCGGGCATCATAACGTGTACAAACAACAATTGCAGTACCATCATAAATGCAAAGAAGGCAAATACGGGTCCTGGTCCTATTACTCCAAATAACAGTGGGACCAAGGAAGGGATAATTGCCGCCAAAACCCAATGCGTTGAACTACCAAAGGCTTGACCTGAAGCTCGTAAATGATTTGGGAACACTTCTGAGATAAACACCCATATTACTGCACCTTGTCCAATGGCGTGGGAAGCAATGAATAAAAATAGGAATATGGGTACAGACATTCCTGTCCATCCAAGAAAGAAGGCCATTGCAACCAACGATAGGGAAATGATATAACCGACAGAACCAAAGTACATGAGCTGTCTTCTGCCGAGTTTGTCAATAAGGAATATCCCAAAAAAGGTAAAGACCAAATTGGTGACCCCAATCCCAATACTGCTCAGCAAAGCCGTACTCTCTCCTAGTCCAGCCTCTTCAAAAATTCGAGGGGCATAATAAAGAAAGGCATTAATACCAGAGAGCTGATTAAAAAAAGCAATCAAAAAAGCCAAGGTCAATGGAAATCGGTATTTCTTCATAAAAATATTCTCGACCTTATTTCCATCTACCTGTCCGTTATCCATATCAGCCTTGAGCTGCTCAATCGTAAGGTCTGGGTTTATGGAAGAGAGAATTGACTTAGCTTCACCTGTTCTATTTTTGGTCAAAAGCCATCTTGGGCTCTTGGGCACTGTGAATACAAATAAAGTATAAATAAGGGCAGGAAAAGCTTCTACCCCAACCATCCAACGCCAGTCATTTTCGCCAATACCACTTAATAAATAGTTCGATAAAAATGCAATCATTATCCCAAAAACAAGCATGAATTGATAAAAGCCCACTAACCTTCCCCGGTTTTTTGCAGGGGCTATTTCGGAGATATAAGCTGGAGCTGCAATGGTTGACGCACCTACTCCCAAACCACCTATAAACCTAAAAACCGCAAATGAAATAGGATCATTGGCAAAAGCGGATCCAATGGCAGATACCGAGTAAAGTACCCCAATCCATATCAACGTATTTTTACGCCCAATTTTATTGGTAGGGATTCCCCCAAAAATAGCCCCAACTACGGTGCCCCATAAGGCCATTCCCATAACTATGGCACCATGGAAACCATCAGATGAATCCCATAAAAGTTGTAATTTTTTATCAGCTCCCGAAATAACTACTGTATCAAAACCAAACAAGAAACCAGCCAGGGCAGCAATCAGGGAAATCTTTACTATTTTGGTGTTCATCGGTTCTTATTAGAGGGTTCGTGTAAATCTAACAAAAAAAGGAAAGAGAATTTAGGAATTTAGACAACAATCAAATTAAAGTACGGATATAGTCCATGATTTGGAGGCTTGCCCCCTTGTTCTTGGCAATATAAGAAGCATTAATATCACCAGTGGTTTTAAGATATTTCTTATTGTCTTCAAGCTTATTCAAAAGATCACCAAGTTCAGAATTGTTCTTCACCACCAAAATTCCTTGTTGAGATACTAGATCCTCTGCTTCTTTGAATCCATGGTATTTGGGTCCAATAATAACAGGGATACCAAACACTGCTGGTTCCAGGGTATTGTGTAGGCCAGTGGCAAACCCCCCGCCCACATAGGCAATATCTGCATAGCTATAAATTTTTGTCAGGATACCAATTGTGTCCACAATTAAAACCTCAAATTGGGAAAGGTCTTTGTCTTGTATTTCTGAATACAGCACTGTCTTTTTTGAAACAGACTTTACAAGTTTATCAATTTGACCGGCCTTAATAGTATGTGGCGCCAAAACAAATTTTATGGGTTTGGGTGAAGAATTAATATAGTCTATTAAGATGGCTTCATCCTCTGGCCAAGTGCTTCCACAAACTAAACAAAGTGTATCATTTTTAAATGAAGTCATAAATTCCAATGAATTGTCCTGTTCCACGATTTCTGATACCCTATCGAATCTCGTATCTCCACTAATTGAACCATTATTAAGATGGATTGAATTCAACAGTAATTCGGAATTCTTGTCCTGAACAAAAAAATGGGTAAAAGTGGACAGTGCTTGTCTTAAAAAGCCACCGAACCATTTAAAAAATATTTGCTCCTTCGTAAATATAGAAGAGATTAGTAGGGTAGGGATCTGCTTTTTTTTGAGCGCTCTAAGGTAGTTGGGCCATATCTCATACTTTACAAATATTGCAAGTTCTGGATGGACAATAGCCAAAAACTGTTCCGCATTTTTTTGTGTGTCCAAAGGAAGATAGGTGACTATATTTGCGGCCGAGGAGTTCTTCTTAACTTCGTATCCAGAGGGAGAAAAAAAAGTCACCAATATATTATGCGAAGGATATGCAACTTTTAGTTTTTCAATAATTGGTAATCCTTGTTCATATTCCCCCAAAGATGCAGTATGTAGCCATATGATATGATCCTCCTTGGAAATTTGACTTACTAGATCGTAAAAGGTATTTTTTCTACCGTGAACAAATAGTTTTATTTTGGGATTGAAAACGGCAACAATCTTCAGGAAGAAAGATACTATAACTATCGCCAAATTATATATGGAATACACCTTGTTGTCGTTTGGAGCTAAAATACACTTCTTTCCAGAATTTCATTGGCTGCCGTTCCTTATTTTTGTAATATTGTTAGTTTAATTTGTGTAGATGAAGAAAATTCAAATGGTAGACCTTAACGGGCAATACCTACCCATCAAAGAGAAAATAAATTCCTCAATTTCCCAGGTTTTAGACACAGCAACTTTTATAAATGGTCCAGAAGTTCATGCATTCCAGAAGGAATTGGAAGATTATCTAGGCGTTAAACATGTAATTCCCTGTGCCAATGGCACCGATGCCCTTCAAATTGCAATGATGGGCTTGGGACTGGAGCAAGGGGATGAAGTCATAACGGCCGATTTTACATTTGCAGCAACTGTTGAGGTCATTGCACTGTTGAAGCTTACCCCGGTTTTGGTAGATGTAGAACCAGACACCTTTAATATAGACCCAATTGCTATAGAAAAAGCGATAACGCCAAAAACAAAAGCAATTGTGCCCGTACATCTGTTTGGACAGTGTGCCAATATGGATGCTATATTAGAATTGGCAAAAAAGCACGACTTATATGTTATTGAGGACAATGCACAGGGTATCGGGGCGGACTACACATTTAAAAATGGCAAAAAACAAAAGGCAGGTACCCTTGGTCATGTAGCGGCCACTTCGTTTTTTCCATCCAAAAATTTGGGCTGTTATGGTGATGGCGGAGCTATTTTCACGGATGATGATGCATTGGCCCATACCTTACGCGGTGTGGTGAACCATGGCATGTATGAACGTTATCATCATGATGTAGTCGGCGTAAATTCCCGATTAGATTCAATACAAGCTGCCGTACTAAGGGCAAAATTGCCATTATTGGACGAATACAACAACCGGAGGAGGGAGGCCGCACGAAAATATTCCAACGCTTTTGCAAGACAAAAAAATATTGTAATTCCTAAAACAGTCAATGATTGTTTAGGAATATGCGATACCTGTGACTGCCACGTTTTTCATCAGTATACTTTACGGATTTTAAATGGCCAAAGGGATAACTTGGCGCAGCATTTAAATGAAAAAGGAATACCTTGTGGGGTGTATTACCCCATTCCACTGCATCTTCAAAAAGCATATGCGGATGAACGCTATGACGAAGCTGATTTCCCTGTGACCAATGAATTGGTTAAAGAAGTTATATCACTTCCCATGCATACCGAATTGGACGATGAGCAAATTGCCTTCATTTCCGATACGGTAATTCAATTTATAAATAACTAGAATGAAGATACTCGTCACTGGTGGATTGGGATTTATAGGTTCCCATACTGTTGTAGAATTACAAAATGCAGGTTTTGAAGTAGTCATTATTGATGACCTTTCCAACTCATCCGAAAAGGTTTTGGACGGGATATTTATCATAAGTGGAATAAAACCCATTTTTGAAGAAATGGATCTAAGGGATAAATCCAAGGTTCAAGATTTTTTTAGCAGACATCATAATCTGGAAGGGGTTATTCATTTTGCAGCATCCAAAGCAGTGGGCGAAAGTGTGGATAAGCCTTTATTGTATTATGAAAACAATATCAATTCGTTAGTATACATTCTTCAAGAACTGTCAAAGAAAGATAAATCCAGTTTTATTTTTAGTTCTTCCTGTACCGTTTACGGGCAGGCAGACGAAATGCCCATTACCGAGGAAGCCCCGGTTAAGATGGCTGAATCGCCCTATGGGAATACCAAACAAATTGGAGAAGAAATTATAAGGGATACCTGCAAAGTAACGACCCAATTAAAAGCAATAGCACTTCGCTATTTTAATCCTATGGGGGCACACCCAAGTTCGGAAATTGGTGAATTGCCCATTGGGGTTCCCCAGAACTTGGTGCCTTTTATCACCCAGACAGGAGCAGGATTAAGGGATCAACTATCGGTATTTGGTGATGATTATCCCACCAAGGATGGTACCTGTATACGCGACTATATTTACGTAGTAGATTTGGCAAAGGCACATGTTGTTGCGCTACAAAGACTTTTGACTGGGAAAAATGACAAGAATTATGAAGTCTTTAATATAGGTACGGGAAAAGGAAGTTCCGTGTTGGAGGTAATTCAGAGTTATGAACGGGTATCTGGTGAAAAACTCAATTATAAAATTGTGAGTAGAAGATCCGGCGATGTTATCTCGGCCTACGCCGATACGGGCAAAGCAAATAAAGTATTGGGATGGAAAGCAGAATGCGCTTTGGACGAAGCAATGAAATCAGCCTGGGATTGGGAACAAAAAATTAGGTGCTAACCGTTAATTAAGATCAATATGAGAAAGATTCCGTTGTGCATTGCCTTTTTATTTACAGTTTTGGTTACATCCCAAGACACCTATTTACATTGTGGAAATATTGTGAACACACAATCTGGCAAGATTTTATCGGAAAGAACCATTGTTGTTTCCGGAAATAAAATAAAGAGTATTCAAGTAGGATACACTGCTGGTTCCGAAGAAGATACGGTTATCGATTTAAAGAACAAAACGATTCTGCCAGGGTTCATAGATATGCATGTTCATATTGAGAACGAATATGGTCGAAATGCTCACATCAATAGATTCACCAAAAATGAGGCAGATCTGGCGTTTCAATCGACTGTATTTGCCAAACGCACGTTATTGGCCGGATTTACAACCGTGCGGGATTTGGGTGGTTCTGGTGTAAATATTGCTTTGCGTAATGCCATAAATAAAGGTTTGGTAGAAGGCCCCCGAGTATTTACCGCTGGTAAATCCATTGCTACTACAGGTGGACATGCCGATCCTACCAATGGCATGAAGAAAACATTAATGGGAGACCCTGGGCCAAAAGAAGGTGTAGTAAATTCTCCTGATGAAGGAAGACAGGCAGTAAGACAACGGTATAAGGATGGTTCTGATGTTATTAAGATTACTGCTACAGGAGGAGTGCTCAGTATTGCTAAAAATGGAAAAAATCCACAATTTACTATTGAGGAAATTAAGGCGATAACATCTACGGCCGATGACTATGGAATGCTTACGGCCGCACATGCACACGGTGATGAGGGAATGCAGCGAGCAATAAAGGGGGGAATAAAGACCATAGAACACGGAAGCTTTATGAGTGAGGAAACCATGGAATTGATGAAGACATATAATTGTTATTTGGTACCTACTTTAAGTGCAGGAAAACAAGTTGCCGAGAAGGCTAAACAACCTGGTTTTTTTCCAGAGGTAGTCGCAAGGAAGGCTTTGGAAATAGGCCCTATACATTTGGCTACTGTGGCCAAAGCCTATAAAAAGGGAGTTCCCATGGCTTTCGGTACAGATGCTGGTGTTTTTCCACATGGTTTAAATGCAATTGAATTCGGGTACTTGATTGAGGCAGGTATTCCCATTTTAGAGTCGTTAAAATCGGCTACAGTGGTGAATGCGGAACTTTTAGGGCTGTCAGATCAATTAGGACAATTAAAGGAAGACCCGGTTAAGAACGTATCCACTTTGGAAAACGTGGTTTTTGTTATGAAAGATGGGATTGTCTATAAAACTAAATAATCTATTTGGGAACTAATTTACGTACATAAATTATGCTTGTAAATTTCCCAAATAGTAATGAACTGCTACAGCATGCTGCCAAAGAAAACCTTTATGGCAAGCTCGTAAGTCAACTACACAAAGATTTTAAATTAGCTAACGTCCCTATAAATTTTTCCAAGGACGAGGAACCAAAACATCTGACCTCGATCTTGCACGAAAAGATATACTATCTAAT
>CAXMOE010000047.1:0-4422 GCA_964194835.1 uncultured Flavobacteriaceae bacterium
ATTGTTTTTAACAAGCATGATTTGATTTTTGCAGAGCAGCAGGCAGCTCAAATAAACAAAGATTGTATTCTATATCTACAACCTGAATGGAGTGTTCGGGAGAAGGTTACACCTTTGATCGTAGATTATGTAATGAAAAACCCAAAGTGGAAAGTATCCTTGCAGACGCATAAGTATTTAAACATTCCTTAAGCTTTATTTACCACCATTCGCCTGCAAGTCAAGAATACATTCCGGGTCCAGAACTGGCACTGCAAGACCTTTGGCTTTTGCAACCTTGAGCATCTTCAGCATTCCGCCACCAAATTGCAATTCAGCACGCATTAAGCAGTTTACTACGTTACAGTGGTTTTCGGCATCTACGTCCTCATGGTTGTTGATTGCAGGGGTTCCCAAATTTACCAATCCAAATAGATGTCCAAACTCATGGTTCAAGGTTGCGGTCTCTATCTCAATATCAGTGATCAAAGAGCTGCTGGCAGCCAAAAACTGTATAGTGGATTCATAAATGACCATGGAAGTATTACGGTAAACAGCACCTAAAGTTACTATGCCTTCGGCCTCCACATCGTCCACATCCGGCGCATCGGCAAAATAAATATAAATAGCTAAAGTTTCCCCATCGTTGTAGGCTGTTCTGTTTTCTGTTTCCAAATCGGCGATTTCCTCTAACGTAAGGTCCTCTTCCCCCGGCGAGGGCAAGGCATTGTAAATGACTTCGATCTCTTCTTTAAAGGTTCGTTCTGTTAAAAAGGCTACAAAATTGTCCATAGCTGCCTGGGTTGGTCTAAACCCTTCCACATAGGCTGCCTCTATAAGTATTTTGGTAAAATTAGTATTCGACAAAATATCATTGGCCGAAGCCCCAGTAGTCTTAAGGTTGGCCGATTTATCGATACCATTGGTGCCGTTATCATCATTGTTTTTGGAGCAGCCAATGACAAAAGCCAATGCCATTAGCACTACCATTATTCTATAATTTTTCATGCAATTTTTTTAGATTCAAAATCAATGTATGCTATTAGAACGTAAACAAGCAAATTCTATTATCTAACCAAACTGAGTCTTGCTAAATAGTCGTAATGTCCCCCTTCGCCTATCAACTCACAACTTAAATTATTGCTTATGGCGGCTCTTTGCAATGTATTGTAATCTAGGTAAAGCCAAGAAAATACATCGCTTTTTTCACCTTTATATTCCATTGTAAATTCCACTTCACCATAATACCGATCATTATCCGGAATCCAATATCCCCCATCATTGTCTTCTTCGAACATATAAATAATATCGCTGGAATCCAATAGTATTTGTCCATCGGGTTTCAACAGTGACTTTAAATGGGTTATAAAACGGTCGAGCTCCTGAAATTGTCCGACAATCCCAATTCCGTTCATTAATAACAATATTGTATCAAAATTCATACCGTTATAGGTATATAAATCTGAATGAACCACATTTTTTACACCTCTCAGTTTACAGGTATCCACCGCACCTTGTGATCTATCAAGAGCAGTAACCTTAAATCTCTTTTCTTGTAAATAGAGGCTGTGGCTACCTGCACCACATCCAATATCCAAAATATGACCTTTACAAAGGGATATTGCTTTTTGCTCTAAAGGGGGCATTGCGTCAAAACTTCTAAATAAATAGGGCAGGGGTATGTTATCTTTCTCATCCAGGGAGGAATAGGTAAGAATATCCTCTGTATACTGGTTCGTTTGATAATCCATTATCGCTTTTCCAAATATATCCTTTGCCACTTAAGTTGTATTTTCCATGCAAATGTGGGACTTTTAACTAAATTTAAAAAGCAATCCGATAAAACGACTGTAGACTTTCTAAAGAATTGAGCGATGGATGAAGTATTGCAACAACTTCCCGAAAGGGCGAAGGAAAAACTGGCCGAGAATAAGAAGTTCTTTGCCAAACTAAAAAAGAAACCCCCAAAATCGCTCGATTACCTAATGCAGGAACTTCATGAGGATGAGTTTGAAAAAACCGATTGCCTAAAGTGTGCCAATTGTTGTAAAACTACCGGACCTCTTTTTACGAACGCTGATATAGAAAGGATATCCAATCATTTAAGGCTAAAACCACAACAATTTATTAAACAGTATTTGCAGGTTGATGAGGACAATGATCATGTTTTGCAACAGCTTCCCTGTGCTTTTTTAGGAGTAGATAATTATTGCAGTATCTATAAGGTACGTCCAAAAGCGTGTCGTGAATTTCCACATACAAATAGAAAAAAGTTTCATCAAATAAGTAATCTAACGATAAAAAATCTTAGTATCTGTCCGGCAGCTTTTAACATTGTTGAAGAAATGAAAAGGAGAATAAAATTATAGTATCAAATTGGAAGTTTTGATTTGTATAAGGTAAGATATAGACATGGAAACGATTATAAATTATTTTGAGACCATTCCATCATCCCACAGGAGCATTATACTGGTTTCGGGGATTACGTTTTTTTGGTTGTTGGAATATGCTGCTCCATTGTTTCGGTTTAAGTATAAGAAATTTAAACATGCTGGTATAAATATCTTTTTTACAGCCACAACCATTATCGTTAATTTCACCTTGGCCTTTTTGTTGTTATGGACCAGTGACTGGGTTGTTGCACAGGGTTTTGGTATTTTGCAATGGATGCCCCAATTACCCTTATGGTCCAAAATAGTATTAGGGGTTGTCCTGTTTGATTTTATTAGTGCATGGTTGGCACATTGGGTGCAACATAGGATAAAAGTATTGTGGGGATTTCATTTAATACACCATACAGACAATCATGTGGATACCACTACTGCCAATCGCCATCATCCAGGAGAAAGTGTGATCCGTTTTATTTTTACTTGTCTTGCAGTTTTTATTATAGGTGCACCCATTGGGATAATCATGCTATATCAATCACTCTCTGTAATTTTCTCACAATTTAACCATGCGAATATTACCTTGCCTAAAAAAGTGGACGAAATATTGAGTTGGATTATTGTTTCCCCGGATATGCATAAGGTACATCATCATAATGTATTGCCCTATACCGATACGAACTATGGTAATATTTTTTCAATCTGGGACCGACTTTTAGGTACTTTTGCCAAAATGAGAAATGATGAATTGGTGTACGGCGTAGATACTTATCCCGATGCATTGAGGAATTCCAATATAGGAACATTGTTAAAAATTCCTTTCAATAAACATAGAACACCTTCAGGGTCCAAATTCAGCGAAAATCAGTCATAAAGCAGATACTTTGTACGGATTTTTTTAAATGCCTCTAATTCGATTGCCCAGGTCTTCCTAATGGTGTCCTCTGTTAGTCCATCTATAATTTGTTGTTGCAATTTGGCCGTTCCTGCATGTTTGGTAAACGAAGAAGTGTTAAAGAAGAGGCTTTTGTCCATAGTGTTATTGTAAGCATCAATGAGCCATTTTAAACCTACGCCCTTCAACTTTGGGTTGTCAGACAAATCTCTTCCATTACATGGTTTATCCTTGTGCTTAGGATTTTTGGATCCAAAATTGGGTCTGGGGATATATGAAAATGTATATTGGGTGCTATCCATAAATGGAGCTCCGTAGCGTTGAAATTGATATTCCGTGCCCCTTCCTGCATTAATGTTTGTCCCCTCAATAAAACCAAGGCTGGGATACAAACTTATGGACGTATCATTAGGCAAATTAGGAGAGGGTCTTATAGGTAGCTTATATTCGGCTTCATGGGTATAATGTTGCAGTGGAACAACAGACAAATTGGTCTTTAGGCCCCCTTCCAACCATCCTTCTTCATTGATCATTTGTGCATATTCACCTATAGTCATCCCATAAACCAATGGAATGGTGGTCATCCCCAAAAAACTTTTGTGCTCTTCTTCCATTGTTGGGCCGTCCACGTAATGACCATTAGGATTGGGTCGATCCAAAACTATTAAAGGAATATGTTGTTCTGCACAGGCCTCCATTACCAATTGCAAGGTGGCAATATAGGTGTAAAACCGTACGCCCACATCTTGTATATCAAACAGTACAATATCTAAATCGGTCAATTGTTCCGAAGAGGGTTTCTTGTTTGTCCCATAGAGTGAGATGAGTGGTAATCCAGTTTTGGCATCCATACCGTCTTTTACAACCTCACCGGCATCCGATTCACCACGGAATCCATGTTCCGGTGCAAATACTTTTATAACTCCCAATCCTAGTGATAGCAGGGAATCCACCAGATGGGTATGAGGTTTTTCAATTTTCGTATTTTTTGCTTTTGCCATAAAAATAACACTGGTTTGGTTTGCGACTATGCCAATCTTTTTTCCACTTATCATTGGCAGATAGATCTCGGTTCTATTCGCTCCTACCACGATATTTGATTCTTTTAGTGGATCCTTTTCCGTCATGGAAGTATCACCAGGACTATTATTGGACTTTATT
>CAXMOE010000047.1:4432-13213 GCA_964194835.1 uncultured Flavobacteriaceae bacterium
GCCATCAGTTGAATTTAGAATTTTTTATAGCAAAACGCCTAATCAAGGGTAAGGAGCATAAAATTAGCATATCTGCACCAATAATAAAAATAGCCATTGCAGCTATTGCTTTGGGGATTATCATGATGTTGATTGCCATTGCCACGGGTGTGGGCCTTAAATATAAAATACGTGAAAAAGTTGCCGCCTTCAATGGTCATATCCAAATATACAATTACGACAACAATACTTCTGATGTTTCAGTGTTTCCAGTTTCTTTGGAGCAGGAATTTTATCCGGAATTTAAATCAATAAATGGTATTTCACACGTACAGGCGGTGGCCAATAAAGGGGGCATTATAAGAACGGAGGACACTTTTGAGGGGATTATCGCGAAAGGGGTAGGAAACGATTATAATTGGGAGGTTTTTAAGGAGTATTTGGTCGATGGACGATTGCCGAATTATAGTGAAGAACTAAACGATGAGGTGTTGATTTCACGTATAATGGCGAATCGTTTAAAATTGGCGTCAGGAGATTCTTTTTTTACTTTTTTCCTAAAGGATGATGATGCTTCCAAGACCCCTAACCAACGCAAGTTTGAGATAGTTGGGATTTATGATAGCGGTTTTGAAGAGTTTGATGGAACCTATGTTTTTGTGGATATCCGTCACATTCAGCGAATGAACAAATGGAAGGAAGACCAAGTAGGTAATTTTGAGATTTTTCTGGATAGCTTTGATGCCATTGATCAAAAAGGAAAGGAGATATATGGTAAAACATTGTCCAATTTAGATACCCAGACCATCAAGGATAAATATTATAAGATTTTTGAATGGATTGGCCTGTTCGATTTCAACATAGCCCTTATTATTGGAATTATGGTAATAGTAGGTGGTATTAACATGATTACCGCCCTTTTGGTCTTGATTTTGGAACGTACCCAAATGATAGGAATTTTAAAGGCTTTAGGGTCTTCCAATTGGAGCATACGAAAGGTGTTTCTATACAACGCGACTTATTTAATAGCTATTGGTCTTTTATGGGGCAATATAATAGGATTGGGAGTTATATGGATTCAGCAAAAGTTCCGTCTGTTCAAGTTTCCAAATCCAAAAGAATATTATATAGATTACATTCCTGTACATATAGACGTAATGACCATAATTCTTTTGAATACTGGGGTTTTGTTGTTGTGCTTATTAATGTTATTGGTGCCTTCCTATATCATTACCAGAATTACTCCTGTAAAGGCCATAAAATTTGAATAGGTCTATACAATTTACAGCATATTTAAAGTGTTATTTGGGAGATTGCCCTCTAAAATTATCTACTTAAAACCTTATCTTTATATCCTATATGAAATATGCAAATAATATCCTTGAGACCATAGGCGATACCCCCTTGGTGAAGTTGAACAAACTTACCGCTGAATTTCCTTGTTTGGTCCTCGCGAAATATGAAACCTTCAATCCTGGGAATTCTGCCAAGGACCGAATAGCCCTGCAGATGATAGCAGATGCAGAGGAGGCGGGTATCCTGAAACCAGGAGGCACTATTATAGAAGGTACATCTGGGAATACGGGGATGGGACTTGCTCTGGTGGCCGTGGTAAAGGGCTATCGAATGATATGTGTAATAAGCGACAAACAATCCAAGGAGAAAGTAGACATTCTTAGGGCCATGGGAAGTGAAGTGTATGTATGTCCCACCGATGTCGCTCCAGAAGACCCAAGAAGTTATTATTCCACGGCAAAAAGGTTGTCCGAAGAAATACCAAATTCCTGGTATGTAAACCAATACGACAATCCGTCGAATACCAAGGCCCATTTTTTAACCACAGGTCCTGAAATATGGGAGCAGACCAATGGGAAAATTACCCATTTTGTGGTAGGTGTAGGTACTGGGGGTACCATCTCAGGAGTAGGGTCTTATCTAAAGCAGAAAAACCCAAACATAAAAGTGTGGGGAATAGACACCTATGGTTCGGTGTTTAAAAAATACCACGAGACCGGAATTTTTGATAAAAATGAAATATACCCTTATATTACCGAGGGTATTGGAGAAGATATTTTACCTAAAAATGTGCAATTTGATGTTATTGATGGCTTTACAAAAGTAACCGATAAGGATGCAGCGGTATTTACTCAACGGTTGGCCAAGGAAGAAGGAATGTTTTTGGGGAACTCGGCAGGTGCAGCCATAAAGGGGGTTTTGCAGTTAAAGGAACATTTTTCCAAGGATGATGTGGTGGTGGTGTTGTTTCATGATCATGGAAGTCGTTATGTGGGCAAAATGTATAATGAGGACTGGATGCGGGACAGAGGTTTTATTGAAGACGACATTACCAAGGCAATTGATTTGATCAAGAACCACGGAGACAAGCCATTGGTTACTGTAAAAACCGAAGAATTGGTTTCCCATGCCATTGAACGCATGAAAAAATACGATATATCTCAAATTCCTGTTGAAGACGTAGACGGTTTTGTGGGCTCGGTGGACGAAATGGACCTAATTAAAGCATGTATTGAGGATAAGCAGATGGCCACCAAACCCATAAAGGAAATAATGCAAAAATCTTTTCCCATTGTGAATCTGGAAGCTTCTATTGAAGATATCTCAAAACAGATTACGAAAGATAACCAGGCCGTATTGGTTGATATGGGAAAGGGGAAATACCACATCATCACCAAGTATGATATTATTGGTGCGATACGCTAATGTAATAAGGGGGAATCCGAGATTACTAGAATCTATTGAACTTAAATTTTTGGCCTCCAACCGCAGCTTCATACATTAGGCCCCCTTTGGCCATGGTAAATACGGCAACTCCTTCCGAGTATTTTGCATCGGCAGAAACTCCGGAAGCAACCGCCACTGCTGAAACCTGTGCAGCGAACTCTACTTTATTTGCCTTTAGCCTGCTTAGGGTATCCTCGTCTTCAAAGAAGATAACCTCTCTACAGGCCTGTCCACCAGCTTGAAACCCAATGTTCAACTGTGTTAATTTGGCCATTCCAATCATTTTCCCCTGCTGCCAAACAACACCATTGCCCGCTGCACCTCCTACACCTAAACCACCTTTCCCAACATTTGGAAAAATGGCATATCCATAGGCACTCTTAAATAATTCCGACATTTGGGAATCTGCTTTAAGAAATGCTGCTTTGGCATCCTTGGAATCCTGAATAATTTTTTGTTGTTTCCCTTTGGATTGCCCCATAACTGAAGCGCTGATAAATAAGGAAAGTACTAAAGTACAGTATAGGTTAATTGATTTAAATGCTAGTTGAGTCATAAGAGTGCTAATTAATGAATGAATAAAAATTATGTTTAGTGTTTTGATAAAGCGAAATTGCAATTTAAGTTTGGAGAATGGTCTTAAATTTACCTTAAAAATAAAAATGTTCTTTAAATATGTTTTGGAATCTGATAGAATTGATCATGTATCAAGAAATTGGAGTTCATGGCTTCAGAATTGAGCTTAGTTCGGCTCACTTTCTACAAAAGGATTACTTCAAGAACAAAGGTATTTTTTCATTAGATTTGGGTTCCGAATAATAACCCAACTATGATTATCAGAAAATCCCGTATTCCTTTTTTTCTATCACTTTTTGTTTTTTTCTTACTATTAATTGCAAATATTGGGTGCAGTAGCGACGATATAACAGAATCTGTCAACAATCAGGAAGAACAAGTTGAGGTTCCTGAGATCAGCCCTGAGGATCGGTTACCTCAAATTGTGGTCAACACCAATGGTGTAACAATTGTGGACGAACCCAAAATTGATGCCCAAATAGTAATCTCAAATGCGGCAGGGGTTTCTTATGAAGGTAATATTGGGATCGAAATCCGGGGAGCTTCCTCACAAATGTTCCCTAAAAAATCCTACGGATTGGAAACTAGGGACGAAAACAATGAAGATTTGAATGTTTCCCTGCTCGGACTTCCCGAGGAGGAAGATTGGGTCCTTTATGCGCCATATAGTGATAAATCACTTCTACGAAATATTTTGATTTATGATTTGTCCCGCGATATAGATAGGTATGCGAGTCGTAGTTTATTTGTAGAATTAACGTTAAATGACGTCTATCTGGGAGTTTATGTCTTTATGGAGAAATTAAAAAGAGATAGTGGACGAATCGATATAAATAAATTAAAAGATGATGAAAATTCTGGAGAGGATCTTACTGGAGGTTATATTTTAAAAATTGATAAAACAGCAGCTACCAATCTTGGCGATGGCTACAATGACATGAATTCATTTACATCACAATATGCGCCACCCGACGCGACTCCTGGTCAGGAAATAAATTTTCTATACGAATATCCCGATGCTGAGGATATTACAATTGAACAAAAAGCATATATAAGTAATTATGTAAACGATTTTGAGGATGCCCTTACAGGAGATAACTTTACCGATCCTATAATGGGATATGAATCTTATATTGATGTTCCAAGTTTTATCGACTTTTTTCTGCTCAATGAACTTTCCAATAATGTGGACGGCTATCGTCTAAGTACATTTATGCACAAGGATAAGAACGGTAAGTTAAAAATGGGACCTATTTGGGATTTTAACCTGGCCTTTGGGAATGCAGACTATTGTAGTGGTGGCAATTCTGATGTTTGGGCTTATAAATTTAATGAACGATGTCCCAATGATTTTTGGCAAATACCTTTTTGGTGGGACCGCCTGTTACAAGATCCCGATTTTGTAGATCTACTAAAAGCTAGATGGGATACCCTGAGGGGTGGTGCTCTGTCGGATGCTTCTATTATGGCGAAAATTGATGGTTATACGGAAGCACTTGAAAAAGCGGGTGCAATAGACGCAAATTTTATTACATGGGATATTTTGGGAACCTATATATGGCCTAATAATTTTGTGGGCGATTCATATAGTGAAGAAAACGACTTTATTAAAGATTGGGTATTGGATAGGGCTCTTTGGATGGAAGGGGCCATCAATGATCTGTAGGTCAGGTTTGTCATTACATCAATCGAAAAAAAAATGGTAGAACTAAGTGCATTAAACCAAATATTAAAAATAGACGCTGGGGAATTGGTGGGTTATCAGGTCGCGGGACATGAGTATATCCATCAAAAGGGAAGTCCAGGCTGGAGAAATTCCGATACCGAAATGTTCCCAATTATAGGACCTTCCAATGAAGCAGGCTTTCGGGTACAGGTGCCAAAGGGGAATGCAATCCAGGACCAACATGGGCTATTGCGGGAGTTGGAATACGAACAGGCGTCGCTAAGCGATAGGACCGTTGTTTTCAAAAAAAAATACACTGCGGGAACGCCGATTAGGAATTCTAAATATCCTGAAAAATCAACCGCACAATGGCTAATATGGCCCTTTAACTTTAAATTTCTAAAAACGTTTGAGCTTAAAGAGAACGGATTTGAAGTTAGATTTACCATTTCAGGAGAACGGGATATGCCCTTTATGTTGGGATATCACCCTGCCTTTAAATTACACAGTAAAAACCCTGTAGTTGTCACCAATGATAAAACTATTTCTTTAGCTGAGGTACTTGAAGTGGGGAGTAGGGCAATGCCAGTGTTGGATTGTGATAGCATCACCTTAAAGGATGAAAAAGAGATCACACTTAAAACAGAAGGGTTTGGAAATTTTATGCTGTGGACTGAAGTGTCAAATATGATCTGTTTGGAACCTATTACATTTTACCCCTATGCGGTAGATCAACATCAGCTTCATTCAGGATTTGAATATTTGGAAAGCGATGAAAAAATATTTGTCGTTCGGATTACGATCAATAATTGAAGAATAACTTCATAAAATAGACAGTTTACATCTGCATTTTAAAGTAGTAATCCGCACTATGTTTGCCAGATCCATAAAAAACAAAGAAGACACATATTAAAAATACTATGCTGGACGTGAGTAAATTAGCGATGTCCATTACCCCTAAAAAATTAATGGCTATTGCGCCAATTAGTATAGGCAGTTGTGCTATAACGGCCCATCGGGTCAATAAACCGGCAGCAATTAATACTCCTCCCACAAAATGGGCCGGAGCCACATAGTGAATGGCCATCATTGCGCCTCCCATGCCCTGCAAAGGTTTAATGATTTCTGCTAAATATTGGCTATCTGCCATAAAATTGGCGGCTTTTACAAACAAGAACACTCCCAGCGCAACTCTTAGCAGATCTAATGGAATGTAAGAGTGGGCATTTGCCCATTTGTTGAGAGCTTTGATTCGTTCCATGGCTGTTTTGTGTTTGTTTATTGAACTAAAATTTACTGAATTTTGACGAGATATTAAAATTTAACTACGTTTTTGTTGGCAAGGTTTTGTTGAAAGCAGATTCTGCCCTGATCGTTCTGTATTGATTTTTAATTTATTAGGTAACTTAGCCATAAGCTGTAAAAATTATAATATGGATCAAATCACTTGCAAAGCGTTTATCACAAAAATTAAGCTCATTGTCCTCATATCGCTATTTGGGGTATACGGTAGCTCTTGTTCAAATGAAAAGGGGAAACTACAGCAAGCAAACAATATTGAAGAATCCTTGGACATCGAAATTACGGACGTGGAAATTTTGGACCTAGTGCAGTTACAAACCTTTAATTACTTTTGGGATGGGGCACATCCTAGCTCCGGCATGGCTCTGGAAAGGACAAATGGCGATGGTAAAACGGTGACATCTGGAGGTTCGGGCTTTGGTGTAATGGCGATTATTGTTGGGGTACATAGAGATTTTATAACAAGGGAGCAGGCTGTGGAGCGATTACTTCTGATAACCAATTTCTTGATGAGTGGAGACAGATTTCATGGGGCATTTCCACATTGGTATAACGGTGATACTGGTAAAGTTGAAGCTTTTAGTGAAAAAGACAACGGGGGCGATATTGTGGAAACCTCTTTTATGATTCAAGGGCTGCTTGCAGCACGTCAGTACTTTGACCAAAACAATGAAGAGGAAAATATACTAAGATTAAGGATCAAGACCCTTTGGGATGAAGTGGAATGGGATTGGTATGTACAAACAGGAACAACATATATTACATGGCATTGGTCACCAAACTATGGGTTTGAGATAAACCATAAATTGGATGGCTATAATGAGGCCTTGATCACGTATATTTTGGCGGCTTCCTCTGAGACCCATCCTATTGATGCTGAGGTTTACCATGAAGGTTGGGCAAAAAATGGGGATATTGCCAACGGTACTACTTATTATAATAAATATGTGCTTCCGTTGGGTACTGAATTTGGTGGCCCTCTATTTTTTGCACATTATTCGTTTATGGGATTGGACCCGAACGGACTTGTGGATAGATACGCCAATTATTGGGAACAAAATGTGGCCCATACTTTGATCAATAGGGAATATTGTGTGCAAAATCCGAAGAATTGGAATGGTTACGGACCAGATGTATGGGGTTTAACCGCCAGTGACGGAAATAATGGCTATTCTGCACATAGTCCTGTAAATGATAGGGGCGTAATTACACCAACCGCGGCACTTTCTTCATTTCCGTATACCCCAGAATATTCCATGGAATTTTTAAGAAACCTTTATGGGAATAAAAAAGCAAAATTATGGGGTCCCTATGGTTTCTATGATGCTTTTAATGAAACTGAGGACTGGGTTGCTCCAAGTTATTTGGCCATTGACCAAGGGCCAATTGTTGTTATGATCGAAAATTATAGAAGTCAATTGGTCTGGAATGCCTTTATGTCCTCTCCGGACGTACAGGCCGGACTTAAAAAGTTAGAGTTTGTTAGCCCTCACTTTTAATTCATATAACCGCTGGCAGCTTGTTGAGAGGAGAATGGACATTAAATAGTTAATGGCCTTATTGATGCTAACCATAGATTATGTTACTCATAGTTGCAGGAAGATGGATCCGATTTAATATAGTGCTTGCCAAAGTTTAGAGCCTTGGGATCCATACACCCCTTTAAGTTTAGGATTTCTACCTTTTTAAAATCTATTGGTTGGCCTTCGCTTTGTAAAGCGATGAATCCTTCTTTTAATAGTACCCCATCTTTTTTAATATCCGGGTCATAGCCTTCAACAACGCCTCCTCCAATTTGTGGTTGGGTATATTGTAAAACGGTTTTTCCGTTGATAAGGTGGGTAACCAAGGAATCTCCTAATACAATGGCTTCTGCACGTACCCATTGATCACCGAAATAGGTTTCGGATGTTGAGTTTATGCAATGTCTAGGGTCGATTATACCATTATAAACAACATCTGTGCCGGGCGAACAGATATTGCCAGTAGGTCTTGGTTTACCATCGTCCAAACCTGCCAAAAATTGCATTTCAACAGAGATGGGCCAGTTTTGCTCCTTGAGGATGGTTTTAGGGTCTTGAGAGTGGAACATAACTCCACTATTCTTTTGGGTGTAAGTTGGTGCCCCGGGATGAAGTTCTCCTACAAAACGATATTCTATAACCAAATGATAATAGGAATAAGGTTGGTTGTAGTACAAATGGCTAAATCGGTCATTGAATTCTCCATCATACTGGTCATATCGAACTTTAATGATGCTATCTTCGACCCTAAATGTATCACCATAGTTATCGCCAACTTCGTAATGATGAATTTTTGTGGTCCAGTCATTAAGGTCTTTTCCATTAAAAATTGCCTTCCATCCATTATCATTATCTGTAGTTACGGATTTAGTGGTAGTGCACTGGCAAAATAGCACCATTAAAAATAAGATAGAACCAAGTTTTAAATATGAATAAAAAGACTTCAGTAACATGGGATAATATAGGTTATGGGATTCATTGATGAATATACCA
>CAXMOE010000047.1:13223-15444 GCA_964194835.1 uncultured Flavobacteriaceae bacterium
TTGTACACGCGAACATTAAAACCACTTCTTTTATTGAAATTAATTCCCCCCATTGGTTAGTAATTTTCTTTTTAACTGGCATTATATGTATTGGCTAGTATAGCTGCCATTGGTAACCCAAGTTACTTTTGGTTTACATATTTAATAGTAAATTTGAACAATGCGAAGATTTTTCCCATTTTTGAAATGGTTGCCCAACTATAAAAAACAATATATCCCCAAGGATTTAGTGGCGGGCCTTACGGTAGCTATTATTTTGATTCCACAGGGAATGGCCTATGCTATGATTGCCGGTCTTCCTCCGGTTTATGGACTATATGCTTCTTTGTTACCGATTTTAATCTATGCTTTTTTAGGTACTTCCAGACAATTGGCTGTGGGTCCTGCTGCGATGGATTCCCTTCTGGTGGCTGCTGGTTTGGGGGCATTGGCCATAACCGGACTGGAAAATTATATAGCCATGGCTATATTTCTCTGTTTTATTGTAGGGGCAATCCAATTGCTTCTGGGTCTTTTTCGAATGGGTTTTCTCGTGAATTTTTTATCCAAACCTGTTATCAGTGGATTCACTTCGGCTGCCGCATTGATCATTATGTTCAGTCAACTAAAACATTTGTTAGGGACAGATATCGAAAAAAGCAATCAGTTTCATCAACTTATTTTGAATGCCTTTGCAAAAATTTCCGAAACCAATATTTATGATTTTGCAATTGGGGCATCAGGGATTGTGATAATTATCCTTTTAAAAAAATGGAACAAAAAGATTCCCGGCATATTAATAGTTGTACTATTGGCAACGCTTGGGGTTTATTTTTTTGGCCTTGACGCACAGGGGGTGAAAATAGTGGGAAATGTACCTATCGGATTGCCTTCATTTGGTATTCCATCATTCAATCTTCAGCATGCTTCACAGTTATTGCCCATTGCCCTTACCTTGGCTTTGGTAGGATATTTGGAAACCATTTCCATAGGAAAGGCAATGGAGGAGAAAAACGATGCAGATACCATTAACCCCAATCAGGAGTTGGTGGCATTGGGAACAGCCAATATGGTAGGCTCATTTTTTCAATCCTTTTCAGTGGCAGCCAGTTTTTCACGTTCGGCGATCAATGATGCAGCTGGTGCCAAAACACCCGTTGCATCCGTGCTCAGTGTTATCATGGTAGTCATTACGTTACTGTTTTTAACGCCACTGTTCTATTATATGCCGAATGCCGTATTGGCATCTATTATTATGGTATCGGTATTTGGACTTATAGATGTTGACTATCCCAAACGTTTATGGAAACATCGAAAGGATGAATTTATCATATTGAATATTACGTTTTTGGCTTCCTTGTTCATTGGGATCACGGAAGGTGTTTTAATTGGCGTACTGTTTTCCTTGTTGTTGATGGTGTACCGGACTTCCAAGCCTCATTTTGCCGTGTTGGGCAACATTAAAAATTCGGACTATTATAAAAATATTGACCGATTTGGGGATGAAGTGGAAACTCGTGATGATCTTTTGATCGTACGCTTCGATGCCCAACTCTACTTTGGGAATTCGGCCTACTTTAAAGCTCAACTTTTTACCCATTTAGACTCCATGGGGAGTACAGTAAAGGGGGTTATCTTAAATGCAGAGGCCATTAATTATATCGATTCCAGTGCTGCCAAAATGCTTATTAATGTAATTCGGGAAATCCACAGTAGAGACATACAGTTCTATGTTGCAGGAGCCATAGGACCCACCAGGGATATTATCTTTAGGAGCGGGATCATAGATGAGCTGCACAAAGAAAATTTGTTTGTAAAGACCAAAGAGGCAGTGGCTTATTTTGATGACCCGAATTCGTTTTCTGCCGTAGGTGAAAAAGTAGCCCATCAGAGTCAAAATATAGGTAATTAAGGTTACAGTTGATTCGTGTAATAAGCCGTATTTTTGTATTTTTAATTAAAGAAAAAGGAAGATGAATATTGAACAGATTTATACTGGATGTTTGGCCCAAGGGGCATATTATATTGAGAGCAAAGGAGAGGTTGCGATTATAGATCCACTACGAGAGGTTGAACCCTATCTAAAAAGGGCAAAAGCAGTCCATGCAAACATCAAATATATTTTTGAGACTCATTTTCATGCCGATTTTGTGAGTGGCCATGTAACCTTATCCAAGGCCACAGGTGCGCCAATAATTTTTGGCCCAAGTGCAAACCCAACTTTTGATGCTATTATAGCTGA
>CAXMOE010000048.1:0-1545 GCA_964194835.1 uncultured Flavobacteriaceae bacterium
CATTAAGGACTTTCTTGCCAAAGGAAGAGATTTGGAAAAAATTGTACTTTCCCGGGCCGTAAAATTACATATACAGCGAAAGACTATGGTCTATAACAATAAGACTATCATCTTCACATAGACCCAAAAAAACCCGAAGAAAAAAATAGTGCTGCTTTTTAATCTTTTAATGTTAACTTTATGGTTCGTCATTTATTAAATTATGGCCATGTTAAGAAAATCTATTTTATTCGTTGTCCTTTTTCAGTTTTTTTCTTGTGGTGAACTACAAGATGTGGTCAACAAGATACCACAGGGAACTTCTGAATTAGGAAATGCCGAAGTTGCTAAAGGATTAAGGGAAGCGCTCGAATTGGGCATAGAAAAGCAAGTAAGCAAACTTAGCCAGGTAGACGGGTACCTTAAAAATGAGTTGGTAAAAATTTTACTACCAAAAGAATTGCAAAAAGTAAACAAAACCTTGCAGAACATTGGTCTTGGCAATCTGGTCGATGAGGGTATAAAAGTTTTGAATAGGGCTGCAGAAGATGCTGTTGGTGAGGCAACCCCAATTTTCATGAATGCTGTTAAAAATATCACCTTCGATGATGCAAAAAATATACTATTGGGAAATGATGATGCTGCTACCCAATATCTTAACCGGTCTACCTCAACAGAACTTTACGGCAAATTCAATGTTGTCATAGATACTTCATTTAAAAAAGTCGGTGCGGATAAAATATGGAGAACCATAATAACCAAATATAACGACTTACCCATGACCCAGGATGTTAATTCTGATTTGGTCGATTATGTTACACAGGAGGCATTGCAAGGTGTTTTCACTATGATTGCTATGGAAGAAAAAGAGATTAGGACGAAAATTGCTTCCAGAACAACAGATGTCCTTAGAAAAGTTTTTGCGTTACAAGATTAATTTAAGATATGATAAAAATTGCAGTTTTAGGCCCGATCCCAAGAGATACGATTATTACACATAACGACGAGGTAATAAAAAAGTATGGATGTGTCACACATCCGGTAATTGCACTGTCCAAACTTCTAGGTTCAGAGGGCGTAGTGATTCCTGTTACTACCATACACAAAAAAGACATGGAGGGTATTTTAGGTCTGTTTGAGCCATACAAGAATATAGACACCTCCAATATCTGTAGTGAAGATGATAAGGGTACTGTTATTGAATTAAATTTTGTGGACCAGAATAATAGAATTGAGAAACAGACAGCCTGCATGCGTCCCATTGCTCCAAAAGATATTGCTCCCTTGGAAGGTATTGATGCTTTTGTATTTGTCCCAATCACCGATTTTGAGATTTCGCTTAGTACACTGGCCTATATTAAACAAAAAAAGAGCGGACTGATTATTTTTGATGCTCATGGACCAACTACTACCATGAGTATAACCGGGGACAGATACCGGAAATTTTGGGTAGACATGGACGAATGGCTCCCCTATATTGACATTCTTAAAATGAACCTGGAAGAATCTCAGGCATGTTGGTTTAAGAACGAATATGCCTCAGAAGAAATGGCGAGCTACGATGAC
>CAXMOE010000048.1:1690-7333 GCA_964194835.1 uncultured Flavobacteriaceae bacterium
TTTTTACGTGACCTTGGATTCTAGGGGTTGTGTACTTTACCATAAAGAAGATGGTCAGATTAAAAAAGAGTTCATAAAATCGATCTTCATGAAAGATGTGGTAGATACCACCGGTTGCGGTGACTCTTTTGCTGGTGGCTTAGCCTACGGTTTTTCACTATATAATGACCCCATTAAAGCGGCTCAATATGCCAATGCCTTAGGTGCCTTTAGAACACAAGGCAAAACATTTGAGGTATTTAAAAATAAGGAAGAAACAGATTTGCTTATCTCCAAATACTATTAACTTTTTTATAGTCACAATAAGGCTTTTTAATGCAATTAATCCGCTATAATGAGCTATGTAATATTAAAGGGAAGACTATTTAGAATATTTCTTATTAAATAGACAATAAACCTTTAGGATAAAACGTTCATATAGTATTAAGGCAAACAATCCAAATTACTAAGGTTTAATTAACCTGGTTAAGCGAGATTTAACAGATTTTTGCTAACGTTTAGTTTGAATTATTAATTTTTGAGTTAGTTAGTTTAAAACCGGTGGGAGCACCGGTTTTTTTGTAGTTGGGTAGTAAAAAAATTATTTCAATTTTACATACAATCCGTCAAACGAAACACTTGCCACTATTTCACCTTGCAATACTTCCCAAAGCTGACGTACAGTACCATCCTCGTTTAAGGTCCATGTAATTCTGTTCCGGTATTCTTTTCCATCCGTTTGGACAAATTCATCTGATAATAGAATCATTTGATTGTCCTTTCTGTTTCCTTTGAGATGTATATGTACTCCATTATTATCTATCCAAAGCTGTTCCCATTGGTGGGTAGTTAAATTATAAAAATTGTTGCTTGTACCCGTATACTTTCCATCGGTACTGGTCCAATTTTCCTGTAGAATACAACCGTTTTGCACTTTTTCAATTCGGCTTGTACCGGCAGCAGATCCATCTGTATTGGTTACCTCCCAAGTCCCTATCCAAAAATCAAAAGCTATATGATCTACAGTACAACAAGCACATGATTCCGCTTGTCCTTTAGCTGTATAAATTCCTACAATACCAATTAATACAATCAAATACTTCCTCATCATATTAAAATAATGCTATACTTAAAGACACGAACATTTTGTATTAATCCATTCGGGTTAAATACCCAATTACCGTATCATTAAAAACCTTTGGTTGTTCAACATTCACAACATGCCCACAATTATCAACGACAAACAATTCTGAAGCAGTGTGGGATTGCACCACATTTCTAATGGTAGGAAGGAACAAATAATCTTCTCCACCCATTACATAAAGGGTGGGTATTTTTATATCAATGGCCCTAAACATACGCAATAAAGGGTTTATTTCAGAAGTCAACTTAAACCACCGAATGAATTCTTTCTGGTACAATTTCTTCGCCTCCTTTACAAACAGTAAACGCGATTCCTTATGGTTCTTGTTGGGCATGATCACAAATGCAAAAAATTGATACAACCAGAGATAGGGCACAATAGATTTAAAAATTACCCCCATACGCATTAGTACCTGTGACCTTAAATCGAGCTTCATTATGGCTCCTCCCATTATCATACTTTCTACCCTATTGGGAAATTTTTCAGCGAGGTTACGAATTAATATGGTACCCAAAGAAATTCCGATAAAGTGTGATTTCTTGATTTTTTCATGATCTATCAACTCCATTATATCGTCGGTTATAGAATCAAAAGTGTATTTCTCACAAAATGCATCCTTGAAATTGGGCTTGGAATTTCCGTGTCCTCTAAGGTCAAGAAGCAATACGTTAAAATGTCTTTTGAATTCCCTGACTTGTTTAAACCATATAGACGAACTACCTCCTGCACCGTGGACAAAGGTTACCCATTTTATTGAAGTCTTATGGCGATGGATGGTATAACTGAGCAATTGCTTATTTTTTATAAATGTACCGTATTTTAACTATAAGTTAGCATTCTTTCATGATTGTACATTTAGCAGGTTTTATGTCCAATTTTTACCTCTAACATTAAGTTTTCGTTAAAAAATAGTCAAATCATCTAATTTTTGGGCGCAACACCGTATTGTTGACATCTAAAACACAGTATTGGCCGTATATTTGTTATAACAAAGATTTTGACTATGGAAAATCAATATTGTAAAGTAGGGGCGGTAACGCCAATCACCAACGGAAGACATGCAATAACTTTATTAGAATACCAGTACAAAGTTTTTATGGACAAAGCTTCCAACATGAAATATAGTGACACAAAACTTGGTGAATTTTTTGAACAAAAGGCTCAAAAGATAAAAAGGATTTTGGAAGAATTGATGTAATTATAAACCAACTTTTTTCATTTCCTCCGCCATTTGAATTTGTAATTTCTTCGCCTTTTCCATTGCTTTTTCTGCAAAATCCTTCTCTCCTGAAGCATATATAATTCCCCGTGAAGAGTTCACCAGCAATCCTATATTCTTGTTCATCCCATATTGACACACTTCTGTTAAACTACCTCCCTGTGCACCTATTCCTGGAACAAGTAGAAAGTTATCCGGGATAATTTGACGTATTTCTTTTAAATAGTGAGCTTTAGTAGCACCTACCACATACATAAGGTTTTTGGAATTCGCATAGGTCTTGGAGGTTTCCAATACCTTTTTATACAGTTCCTTATCCTCTACAATTTTAGTTTGGTAATCAAAAGCACCATTATTGGATGTCAAAGCCAATAGAATGGTGTGCTTTCCATCAAAAGCTAAAAATGGTTCTACAGAATCCCTACCCATATAGGGAGCAATGGTAATGGAGTCAAAATCCAAAATTTCAAAAAAAGCTTTTGCATACCTTGTTGAGGTGTTTCCTATATCGCCCCTTTTGGCATCAGCTATTGTAAAAATTTCTGGGTAGTTTCTATTTAAATATTGAATGGTTTTTTCCAAAGCCTGCCACCCCTTAATTCCATAGGCTTCATAAAAAGCAATATTTGGTTTATACGCCACACAAAGGTGATGTGTAGCATCTATGATAGCCTTATTAAAAGCAAAAATGGAATCCTCCTCTTCTAACAAATGTTTTGGAATCTTATCCAGATCAGTATCCAATCCTATACAGAGAAAAGATTTTTTAAGGCGGATCTGCTCAATTAATTTTTCGGTGGTCATATTACAATCGTTTTGAAGAACGAAATGATGTGGCTTGTGTTTTCTTGGATATCTGTTTTAAAAAATTTCTGAAGCCTCTTTTAATTTCTCCGTATTTTCCACCAGCATTAACTCATCTATGATTTTTTGAATATCCCCATTAATAATATTTTGTAGGTCGTAAAGTGTAAGTCCAATTCTATGATCGGTTACTCTACCCTGGGGATAGTTATAGGTTCTAATTTTAGCGGATCTATCGCCACTGCTAACCTGGGAATTTCGTTTTGCCGCATCTTCTTCTTGCTTTTTGGCAAGTTCCTGGTCGTAAAGACGGGAACGTAGCACTTTGAAGGCTTTTTCTTTGTTCTTATGTTGTGACTTTTGGTCTTGACATTGCGCTACCAATCCGGTAGGGATATGGGTAAGTCGAACAGCAGAATAGGTAGTGTTTACCGATTGTCCTCCTGGGCCTGACGAGCAGAAAAAATCTACACGAACATCCTTAGGTTCTATCTGGACATCAAATTCTTCAGCTTCTGGGAGTACCATCACTGTTGCTGCACTGGTATGGACCCTACCCTGTGTTTCGGTCTGCGGAACCCTTTGCACACGATGTACACCAGCTTCAAACTTTAGAGTACCGTAAACATCTTCGCCGGTTACTTCAATCTGTATCTCCTTAAATCCACCACTGGTTCCTTCACTAAAATCTATAGTGCTTGTTTTCCACTTCCTTGATTCACAGTATTTGGTATACATACGATAAAGATCTCCAGCAAAAATACTGGCTTCATCCCCTCCCGTGCCAGCCCGGATTTCCACTACTACATTCTTAGCATCCTCTGGATCTTTGGGTATAAGCAAAAGTTTAATTTCCTCTTCCAGTTTTGGAATTGCTTCTTTGGCCTCGTCCAACTGCATCTTGGCCATCTCCATCATTTCGGCATCACTTCCGTCGGAAATAATTCCCTCTGCTTCCGCAATGTTATTGGTCAATTCAATATATTGATCCCTCTTTTCTGTCAAAATCCTAAGATCCTTGTATTCCTTATTGAGTTGTACATATCTTTTCTGATCCAATATAATTTCAGGCTGAATAATAAGGTCCGAAACCTCATCGAAACGTTGCTTTACAATGTTTAATTTATCTATCATAATCAAACTTCACTTGAATTGCGAATTTACGAATTTTTAAAATTAAACATTCAACTTAGTATAACGGAAAAATAAGTTTTGTCGATATCGCTTAGGAAGAATTAGAGTCACTACTAATTATCGAGAAGAATGCCTTTACTTTTATGGGTTTTGTTACCATTGTCAACAACAACGGCTTCCGTACCCCGTAGTTGATTGATTAGGGCAAGGCCTGCATCTGTTCCCATGATTAAAACAGCTGTGGCCAAGGCATCGCATAGCTCCGCTCTTTTTCCAAAAACGGTCACACTGTTGACCCATGTTGATGGGTAACCAGTTCTAGGATCAATAATGTGTGAGTATTTTTTGCCATTAAAGGTTACATATTTTTCATAATTGACAGAAGTGGCCACAGAAGATTCTACAATGGGTATCCAAGAAAATATTTTACCCTTGCTTAAAGGATTGGCTATTCCGATAATCCATTTTTCGCCACTACTTTTTGTTCCCCATGTTGAAAGATCACCGGAGGCATTGATCATACCGGCCTTTACTTGTTTGGATACCAAAAGCTCCTTTGCCTTGTCCGCCGCGTACCCTTTCCCAATGGCCCCAAAGCCAATTTTCATGCCCTTTCCCTTTAAAAAGACGGTATGTTGCATTTCGTCCAGAATTATGTTCTTATACCCCACCTTCGAGATCGATTTTTTAATTTCCATTGCCGAAGGTCGATTTCTCATGGACCCATCGAACTTCCATACTTGATCCATGGACGCATAGGATATATCGAAAGCACCATTTGTGATTTCAGAAATTTGTTTGCAACGCTCTATCAATTTATAAAGCTCCAAACTTACTTTAACGGGTTTTATACCCGCATTTTTGTTGATAAGGAATGTTTCGGAATCTTTATTCCATGAGGATATAATACCGTTAATCCTTTTGATTTCCGCTGCGGCCTCTTCTATATTGATATACCCAATTTCTTCATTAACGGCAACAACCGTAATTTCGAACTGACTCCCCATTAGATTCATGGATCTTTGTACGGTAACATATCGCTGTTCTTGTCCGTAACAAAGTACAGCAAGAAAACAAAAGAGCAAGGAACCTAACGTCCTCACTTGTTGAAAGAATTTAAAAGTGAAATATACTCGCTTACAGGTGTTTTTTTATAGCCGGTCTTCCCAAGAACAGCTTCATTTTTTCCAATCACAACCACTAAGGGAAAATAACCTTTGGGGTTATAGATCTCTGCCAACTGATTGTTAACTACTTCCTTTGCCTTAGACAGCTTATTCCCTTTTTTTCGGGGAAAGTCCGCCTTATACAGTATATAATTTTCCCCTGCATAGGTCTTAAATTCTTTTGACTGCCATATTTC
>CAXMOE010000048.1:7418-15351 GCA_964194835.1 uncultured Flavobacteriaceae bacterium
GTGCTGATTTGCCGCAGAAATGGCCTCCGCATAGGTTTTCTTCCAATCCTGTCCGAAAACAGCTAGTGAAAAAAGGATGAACGTTATGGTTACAAAATATTTCATATGCCAAGATTTGGGGATATCTTACATAATTTATTCAAAAACCCGGAGTATATCCCCGGCTAACTCTGTCTGGAAAATTTTAAGTGGATTATTGGTAATACTGTTCAACGGTTGACCAGTCTGATCAAAACGTGAACCATGGGTAGAGCAACGGAAAATACCGCCATCGTCGTCAATAAAACGTACTTCTTCCGTTTGTTGATGACTACAGACCTGACTTGCTGCGATAAAATTGCCCTGAAGGTTCTTTACCACCACCACAAAGTTTTTCAGAATAAAATCTCCATTGTTTTGCAGTCCTTGTCCTTCTGTAGAAGTAAGATCAATGGTAAAATCTACTCCGGTTGGTACTGGAAGCCCGCCTATGTCATCACCATCGCTGGAACAACCATTTAAACAAGGAAAAGTCAAAGCAAATGCAGCTCCGGCGCCAAGACTCCGTAAAAATTCTTTTCTTTCCATAGCATAAGTAGTTAATACTAAAACAACGTATTATTTGGGGTAATCGTATACCTTAATATACAAAGGTGCCGTACTCACTTATAATAGTAAGTTTTTTGGTTGCACTATCCTCAACCCTACCGACTATTTTAGCAGCTATACCATAGCTTTGGGAGATATTTATCAAATCTTGTGCCACACCCTCATTAACATAAAGTTCCATTCGGTGGCCACAGTTGAAAACTTGGTACATTTCTTTCCAATCTGTCCCTGATTGTTCTTGTATTAATTTAAACAAAGGGGGCACGGAAAACATATTATCTTTAACAATATGCAGATTATCGACAAAATGAAGGATTTTGGTCTGGGCACCCCCACTACAATGCACCATTCCGTGTATAGCGGATGAGTCATATTTTTCCAAGATATTTTTGATGATTGGGGCATACGTTCGTGTTGGCGACAAAACTAATTTACCGGCATCCAAGGGTGAATCTGGCACCGCATCCGTCAATCTGGTGTTTCCACTGTAAACAAGGCCCTCTGGAACCGCAGCATCATAACTTTCCGGGTATTTTTGTGCCAAATACTTTGAAAAAACATCGTGTCTTGCCGAGGTAAGACCGTTACTGCCCATACCTCCGTTGTAATCTTGTTCATATTTGGCCTGACCAAAGGAAGCCAGCCCTACAATTACATCACCTGCCTTTATTTTGGCATTGTCTATAACATCATCTCTTTTTATCCTAGCCGTTACGGTAGAATCAACGATAATGGTACGTACCAAATCCCCTACATCAGCAGTCTCACCTCCTGTGGAATGTATGGTTATCCCATGTTTAGCCATATCAGAAATCAGTTCCTCGGTACCATTTATAATAGCTGAAATTACTTCTCCAGGTATTAAATTTTTATTTCGTCCTATGGTTGAGGACAGCATAATGTTATCGGTGGCCCCAACACAAATTAAGTCATCCAAATTCATGATCAACGCATCTTGGGCAATCCCTTTCCATACCGAAATATCCCCTGTTTCCTTCCAATACATATAGGCCAAGGATGATTTTGTGCCAGCCCCATCCGCATGCATTACCAAACAATAATCGCTGTCATTGGTAAGATAATCGGGTACTATCTTGCAAAATGCCTTGGGAAAAAGACCTTTGTCAATATTCTTTATGGCATTGTGTACGTCCTCTTTGGAAGCGGAAACCCCTCGTTGGTTATATCTTTCACTATTCGATGAAGCCATGAAACTGTAATTTGGGACAAAAATAAGGGAATCCACAAAAAAAGCCCACAAAATGCAGGCTTTTAAATTAACTTCTCTTCCTAGAATTTTATTTAGTGAACAAAAGTTCCCTGTACTTGGTCAATGGCCATAATTGATTGTCCACCAATTGTTCCAATTTATCACAATGGTAACGTATTTCTTCAAAATAAGGTTTCACATTATCACAGTATGCAAAGGCTTTTTTATTGCTTTCCTTTATAGCATTGGCTCTTTTTCTGGCCTCGGTCATTGCGTCCGTTTTTTTCTTTATTTCTGTAATATGTTCCCCTATCTGTTCAATAATGGCGAGTTGTCCATCGGATAGTTTCTTATATGCAGCACCATAAATTTCCTTCAAGCCAATAACATTTTCAATCAATATATTTTGATATTCAACTGCAGAGGGAATGATATGATTGTAGATAATTTCATTAAAGATTCGTCCTTCTATTTGAGTTTGTAAAATATAGGCCTCCAACTCCACTTCTTGACGTGCCCTTACCTCCACTTCGCTCATAACGTTCATCGATTTAAACAGAGCCAAGCTTTCTTTGGAGGTAAGCACTTGAAGAGCTTCTGGAGTAGTTTTATTGTTACTGAGTTTTCTTCTTTTGGCTTCTTTTTCCCAATCTTCACTATATCCATCTCCATCAAAACGAATTCTTTTGGAAGTCTTTATGTATTCTCGCAATACATTAAAAACAGCCTCGTCCTTTTTAAGGCTTTTCTTCGTAATTAAAGCATCTACCTCCTTTTTAAAGGATTTTAATTGACTTGCCATTATGGTATTTAAAATGGTCATGGGTTTGGCACAGTTCGTTTTTGAGCCCACTCCACGCATTTCAAACTTATTCCCAGTAAATGCAAAAGGAGAAGTTCTATTTCTATCCGTGTTATCCAATAAGATTTCGGGAATCTTCCCAACTACGTTCAATTTTAATTCCGTTTTTTCCTGAGGGGATAGTTTTCCTTTGGAAACACCTTCCAACTCATCCAACACATTGCTTAGTTGTGTTCCAATAAAAATGGAAAAGATTGCCGGAGGCGCCTCATTGGCACCCAGTCTATGGTCATTACTTGTTGATGCTATCGACGAACGAAGCAATTCCTCATAAGTGTCAACTGCCTTTATCGTGTTTACAAAAAAGGTGAGGAACTGTAGGTTTTTCATTGGGGTGGAACCCGGACTTAAAAGGTTTACCCCTGTATCTGTGGCCAAAGACCAATTATTATGCTTTCCGGACCCATTGATGCCTGCAAACGGTTTTTCATGGAAAAGCACCTTAAATGAATGTTTTTCTGCCATCTTCTCCATCACATCCATGAGTAGTAGATTGTGGTCCACCGCCAGGTTGGCCTCTTCAAATACCGGGGCCAATTCAAATTGATTTGGTGCTACCTCATTATGCCTTGTTTTGACAGGAATGCCCAGCTTAGTACATTCCTGTTCCAAATCACTCATAAAACTTAACACTCTACTCGGAATTACCCCAAAATAATGGTCATCCAATTGCTGTCCTTTTGCAGCAGAATGACCAATTAGAGTCCTTCCTGTCATAAGAATATCAGGACGCGAATGGGCAAGTGCTTTGTCCACCAAAAAATATTCTTGTTCCCATCCCAAGGTGGCATGGACCTTGGATACGTTCTTATCGAAATATTTGGCTACCGCTGTGGCCGACTCATCTACAGCATGTAGGGCTCTTAAGAGAGGTGCCTTGTTATCAAGTGCTTCCCCGGTATAAGCCACAAATATGGTAGGGATACATAGGGTTGTACCATATATAAAAGCGGGTGATGTTGGATCCCAAGCGGTATATCCCCTGGCCTCGAAGGTATTTCGGATACCTCCGCTAGGGAAACTCGATGCGTCCGGTTCCTGTTGCACCAGCTGACCACCACCAAATTTTTCAAAGCCTTTTCCTTCCGGAGATAGATCAAAGAAAGCATCATGCTTTTCTGCAGTAGCTCCTGTCAGGGGCTGAAACCAATGTGTATAATGTGTTGCCCCCATACTAATAGCCCATGTTTTCATGGCCTCTGCCACTTGATCGGCAATTTTACGATCTATTTTAGAGCCCGAAAAAACAGCTCCTTTTACACTGTTATAGGCGTCTTTGGTTAAATATTGTAGCATGCGTTTTTCATTAAACACATTGGTCCCAAACAATTCGGAACGCCTTCCTTTTTCTTCAATATTTATGCGATATCTTGTGTGGGTCTCCCTAATCGCATCAAATCGTATTTCGGACATAACTGTGGTATTTCTATTGATTTTTCAAAATTAACGATTTAATAATTTATTCCCGAAAAAAATAAATTTTTTACATAATACCCCCAAAAAAATAAGGGTAAACAAAATAATTTAGGAAATTAGCACATTTAACCCTTCATAATATAGGTTAAACCGCTAAAAACCATATTTTTGCTTGTCTAATATTTTAAAATAACGCCCAAGATTATGAGCAAGATTAAATTAGAATACATTTGGTTGGATGGTTACAAACCAACTCAAAATTTGAGAAGCAAAACCAAAGTAGAGGAACATGAAAACTTTAAAGGAACCTTGGAGGAATTGGGAAACTGGTCTTTTGACGGATCTTCAACACAACAGGCCGAAGGTGGTTCGTCTGACTGTGTATTAAAACCTGTAGCTATTTATCCAGATCCAGATCGTAGGGATGGCTATTTGGTTATGACTGAGGTTTTAAATGCCGATGGTACTCCACACGAATCTAACGGAAGAGCAAGTATTGATGATGATGATAACGATTTTTGGTTCGGTTTTGAGCAGGAATATTTTATTATGGATGTTGATACTCAATTACCATTAGGATTCCCAATTGGAGGATATCCAGGACCACAAGGTATGTACTACTGTTCTGTGGGTGGTAAAAATACTTGGGGGCGAGATTTAGTTGAAGAACATGCAGATGCATGTATTGATGCTGGACTTAACTTTGAAGGTATTAATCAAGAAGTTGCGGCCGGACAATGGGAATTTCAGTTATTTGCCAAGGGTGCTAAAAAAGCAGGTGACGAAATTTGGATTGCCCGTTATTTACTGGATAGACTTACAGAAAAACACGGATACTATATCGATTATCACCCAAAACCAGTAAAAGGTGACTGGAATGGATCTGGTATGCACGCCAACTTCTCCAATGAAATATTAAGAACTTGTGGATCTAGAAAAATTATTGAAGAAATTTGTGAAGCATTCAGACCGGTAACCAGTGAACATATCGATGTGTATGGTGCCCACAATAATGAAAGATTAACAGGTTTACATGAAACCGCTTCGATAGATGACTTTAGTTATGGTATATCGGATAGAGGAGCATCCATTCGGATTCCGATTTATACAGTAGATAATGGTTGGAAAGGATATTTAGAAGATAGAAGACCCGCTTCCAATGGAGATCCTTATAAAATTGCAGGAAGGATCATAAAAACGGTAAAATCTGTACCTGTTGAGAGTTTAGTAAAATAATTGTTGATTAAATATATTTTAAACCGCCCTTGGAATTCCAAGGGCGGTTTTTTATTGTATAGTGAATGCAATAAACGCTATATATAATCCAATAAGGACAATCCCATCGCGCCATCCCAATCGCAATCCTTTTGGAATAAACACTAAGGGTAGTATTAAAAAAGAAATTCCCAACATCCAGAAAATATCATTGCTCAACAGCCCTTCGTCTATAACCTTTACAGGGGTTATTATTGAGGTGATACCCAACACGGCCATAAGATTAAATATATTGGACCCAATCAGGTTCCCCAAAGAAATCGCTTTTTCCTTTTTCAGCACTGCTACTATAGAAGCTGCCAATTCCGGAATGCTGGTTCCTACAGAAACTACAGTAACGGCTATTACACGCTCACTAACACCAAATAAGGTTGCCAGTCCTATCGCTCCATTAATGAGTATTTCGGACCCTCCCCAAAGGGCAACACCCCCGATACCAAGGAGCAATACTGTTTTATATAAGGGTAAAGGAATATCATCTTCAGGCAATTCGTCAATTACAGCAGTTTTTTGAAATCGAAGAAGGTATACCATAAACAAAAAGAGGAAAACCACCATAATAACACCCTCATACCTTTGTAGCTCTCCGTCAAAATATATAAACCCAAAAAACATTAACGAGGCAAACATCATTACAGGCCAATCCAACGTATAAAAACTTTTCTTAACTTCTATACTTCCCAATAGTACAGTTATTGCCAATACCAGGCCTAAATTGGCTATATTGGAGCCAACCACATTTCCCAATGACAAATCTGGAAACCCTTCCAACGCAGCAGTAACGCTTACAATTAGTTCTGGAATAGAGGTCGCAAAAGAAACCACTGTCATCCCAATCACAATTTTTGGAATATCTAAGCGCAAGGATAGGGCAACAGCAGCTTTTAAAAGCCAATTACCACCCATTATCAAAAGGGTCAATCCCACAACTATAAAAAGAAAATCCAGCATTGAACAGATTTTGGGCAAATATAGAGTAATACCATGTATCAACTGTATCTACCTAAAGAGAAAATTTTACCAAAAATAAGCTTACTAAAATAATTTAAAGATTGGTTTGTAATACTGCGTAGGAACTTCCACAAAAGATCTCAAAATAATGAAAACATCAAAAAGCAAGGTTTTATAGACAAAAATCCCCTAGCAATTATAAAAGATGTCAAAAACAACCCTTGAAACATTACAATTTAAAATAAATATCATATTATTTATAAATAATTGTTACACTCCATAAGACCATACTATAAATATTGAAACCGTTTAGATTTATTTACTTACGATATCGTATGCAATTACATTAAATATCATGTAATTGCTTGGAATCATGATATAGGAATCTATATCTTCAAAAAATATTTAATAAAACAAACGATTCACTAATCTTAAAACACAACTTTTCATGATAATACTTGCTAAACTATTTTTGTTTCTGATACTATCCTTGATCAAGATAATAATTTAAAGAAATACACATAGGTTTACATAAAAAGGTAATGGCTGCATTTGGCAGCCTTATTTATTTAAACAGTTCTACAAAAAAGACAAACAACAAAATACATATTTTCGTCATTACATCCTTTAGATCTTATATTTGTAGTAAATAGTCTGTTTTATGAAGCAATCTTTCTTTAAATTTTTGGCGCAAGCGAATAAATTGCTTCTTCCCTCCTATTCAAAAAAACGATTAGATCTCTCCAAGGCATCCAATTTACAAATAGCAATTATTGGTTGGCGTTATTTTGTTACCACAAACGCTCTTGGTGATTAATAAGGTAACGATCTGACTCTTTATCCTGTTGGTTATCTTTTCTCCCAGAAAATCTATTTAATTTAGTTGCTGTTATTTTGCGTGGTAAATCTAAAAAGAAATATATTTGCACCCCTCTTCTAGAGAAGAATACACAAATGTCCATAGCCTGCTCTTTGGAAAAATGTTGGATTCTCTCTTAAATAGGTAAATTTAGCACATAAAAGGCCTCGTGGCGCAACTGAATAGCGCACTTGATTACGGCTCAAGAGGTTACTGGTTTGAATCCAGTCGAGGTCACTATCAAGCAAGAAACCACGTCTAAAAAGACGTGGTTCTTTATTTTATGAAGAAATTGAGCTTGTTCAAAATTTTGAAATAAAATAAAGAACGAGCAGCAAAAGCTGCGTGGTTTCTTATTTGCAAAGGCGAGCTCAAAGGAACACCGCAGGTAATCAGTCGAGGTCACGAATAAATCAAAAAGCTAGCAAAATCTTAAAGCTTGCTTTTTTGATTTTATAGGTTTTTGATTTTCAAAGCGGAGCTTTACAGGAAAAGCGAATGGAATGAGCTAATCCTGTTGATTTTCAAACCGGAGCTTTGCAGGAAAAATCATAAATGCAACCTCAACCATTTCTTTATCTAATTGTCCAGGTCTATTGCTTGTTGTGCAGCGATTGGGCAATTTGAATAATCCAGCAATTATCTTTCGTCGCAAATATTCTCTTATATTTATAGTGCATAAAAACCAAAACCAAACATTATGGATAAAAAGTATGCAGATCATCAAGCACGAGAATGGCAAAAGAATTTTAAACAATTACAGCGTAGAAAA
>CAXMOE010000049.1:0-15167 GCA_964194835.1 uncultured Flavobacteriaceae bacterium
ATAAATTTTCACACCTTCTTTCAAGGGTAATAGTGATTCATTTTTAAGTACCACGGTAGATTTCCCCTGAGCGATTTTTCCTTTCCTTTGAAATTCCTCGTTTCCAGTGATGTTTAGTACTTCTTTCTCATCCACATACGGATTGTCAAAAAGACCCATGGTAAACTTATCCCGCAATACTCGTTTAACCGAAATATTCAGGCGTTCTACCGTAATCTGACCTTCCTGTACAAGTTCTACAATAAGTTCAGGGACGTTTTCTCCGCCAAACTGATCAGATCCTGCATCAATTACTTTCTTTACCCGCTGTTTTGGGCTTAACCCTTCTACGCCCCAGGCACGTGCCTCTCCAATTTTGGAATCACTTATGATATTCCAATCGGTGCACACTACTCCATTATAATTTAAGGAGTCTCGTAATAATCCGGTAATAATACTTTTGTTGAATGCAAAGGCTACGTCTTCATTGGTCTGGGCTACCGGAATACCATAGTAGGGCATTATTTGAGCCGTATGAGCCTTGAATGCACCTTCTGTAAACGGGATAACGTGATAGTCAAAGTTGTCTCCCGGGTATACCTGCTCCTTTCCATAGGGAAAATGCGCGTCTTCCCCATCTTTTTGAGGACCTCCTCCGGAAAAGTGTTTGGTCATACAAGCCACACTGTTTGGGCTAAGCGTATCTCCCTGAAAACCGAGGACGTAAGCCTTGGTCATAGCTGCCGAAAGTGCTGCATCCTCTCCAAAGGTACCATTGCTTCTTCCCCAACGTGGTTCTGTGGCGAGATCAGCCATGGGGTGTAGTGCCAATTTAATGCCTACGGCATTGTATTCCTGCCTGGCGATATTTCCAAATTCCTGTACTAATGCTGTATCTCTGGTGGCGGCTAATCCCAGAGAACTTGGCCATTCAGAAAATCCAGGGGTAGAAAAGCCAGCTCCCGGATTGTCTTTGGCACCGTGCCTTGGATCTGTTGCTATGGTAATTGGAATTCCCAGTCGGGTACGTTCAGCCATTTTTTGAATGGAATTACTGTATTTGGCTATAAGCTTTGCCTCTAAGGAACCTAAAATATTAAAGCTGTTTAATTTCTTTTTCGCAATCAGTTCCGAATTTGAAGGTAATACAAAAGACATCATAAGACTTAATGGATCTGTCGATAAAACAGGTGTTTCCAGAGGTTCTCCATCTGGAGTGGTGCCAATCATGGTTACAAATAAAAGCCCGGCCTTCTCCTCTAAATTCATTTGATTTACCAGGTCGTCCACGCGTTCTTCAGTTGCTACGTGGATATTTTCGTAAATGTCCAGCCTTCCATTTTTATTGAGATCCCTAAAGGTGTTTCCCTGAATTTCGAGAAGAGGAGCCTCATCCCCTAAGAGTGCCATATTTTCGTTTGAACTACTTTTCATGCTCATGTACATGATTAAATATCCTATTAGAACAATGCCGATAAGAGACAGCAGGAGGTATTTCAGAATTTTAAAGACTTTTTTCATTTTTTATATAGTTAATTTGACACAATAGTAAATAAAATTATTATATTGTGCAAATATGACACAATAAATTTTGATACAATTAACATTATATTTGTCCACATGAATTCAAACAAAGAAAAGTACACTACAATTTTTGATTCATTAGTGAGTGAATCCTTGCCTGGAAATTCCATCGATTGTGTAATTTTCGGGTATAACGAACAACAGCTTAAAGTACTCCTGCTTCAATGGAAGGCTGAAACGGGATGGTCGCTTCCCGGTGGATTTATACACGTAGAAGAGGATATGGATCATGCGGCCCATCGGATCCTTACAGAAAGAACGGGCCTTAAATCTGTTTTTCTTAACCAATTCCATACCTTCGGAAGTAAGGCACGTTCAAAATTAAATGGGACACTTCAATTAAAAAGGATGGAGGCCTTTTTTAAAGAGCAATATGTTGATAATACAGAAATTATAAATTGGTTTAATAAAAGATTCATCACAACGGGCTATTTTGCGCTAGTGGATCTTAATAAAACAAATCCAAAGCCCGATTTCCTGAGTAAAAAATGTGAATGGATCGCGATCAATAATCTTCCTGAATTGATGCTGGATCATGGTGAAATAATTCAAAAGGCCGTTGATCAGTTGCGTATTCAACTAAATTATTTGCCCATTGGACTAGAGTTATTGCCGAAGAAATTTACGATGCAAGACCTTCAAAAATTGTATGAAGCTATTTTGCAATTACCTCTCGAACGGAGCAATTTTCAGAGGAAGATGTTAAAATTGGGTATTTTCATTCGTATGGAAAAACAGATGACCGGGGCTTCAAATAAGGCACCTTATCTGTACAGTTTTGATAATACAAAATACAAGAAATTGCTTAAGAAAGGAATTGGCTTTGCCTATTAGTTATCTTCTAGGGTAGAACACCATAATATGAAGTATTTATAAGAAAAATAAGCTTAGTTATGTATTATTGGACTTATATGGGGAACCCTAAAAATGCGATATTTTTAATTTGAAGGCTACAATAAAATCAATTTCGCATCAAAATAGGGATAATGCTGAACCCAAATTATTTTTAGTGGTAAAACCCTGAATCCGATAGAATTAATATTTACTTTTATGGCCTAATTTTTTTAAGAATGATTGACGTGGGAAGAAAATATGTTTTCGATTTTGACAGTACTTTGACAAGAGTTGAAGCATTGGACGTTTTGGCAGAAATGACACTACAGGGTAAACCCAATAGAAAGGAAATCATAGATGAGATCCAGAATATTACAAACCTGGGAATTGATGGCGACATTTCTTTTACCGAGTCTTTGGAACGAAGAATCAAATTATTGAATGCCCATAAAAACGATTTGGAACCCTTGGTGGCCGAATTGCGTCAGAAAATATCAAAATCAATTGCTTCGAATATCGATTTTTTCCATAATTTTTCGGATGATATTTATGTTATTTCGTGTGGCTTTAAAGAGTTTATAGATCCTATAGTCAAGGAGTATAACATCCCTTCTGAAAGAGTATACGCCAACACATTTGAATTTGATGAAGGTGACAATATCATTGGTTTTGGTGAAGCTAATGTTCTGGCCACCCATAATGGCAAGATAGAATGTCTTAAAAATTTAAATCTGGACGGTGAAGTACAGGTTATCGGTGATGGGTACAGTGATTATGTTATGCGTGAGGCAGGTATAGCCCATAAATTTTTTGCCTATACAGAAAACGTACATCGCGATAAGGCTGCTGACAATGCAGACCACGTGACCCCTAATATGGACGAGTTTTTATTTGTAAACGATCTTCCTAGGAATATATCATATCCCAAAAATAGAATTAAGATTCTTTTATTGGAAAATGTACACCCTGTTGCTTTTGATAACCTTTCGGAGGATGGCTTTGCTGTGGAATTGATAAAGCACAGTTTATCGGAGGAAGAATTAATAGAAAAGATAAAAGGAGTTCATGTATTGGGAATACGATCTAAAACCCAGGTCACCAAAAAAGTGTTGGACGCGGCGAATAAATTAATGGTTGTTGGCGCATTCTGTATTGGTACCACTCAGATTGATCTGGAATCTTGCAGGCGAAAAGGTGTCGTGGTCTTTAATGCTCCATATAGTAATACACGTTCTGTTGTGGAACTGGCCATTGGTGAAATAATTATGTTGATGCGAAGTGTTTTTCCGCGCAGCACGGAAATCCATAAAGGGGAATGGAACAAAACAGCCGCAGATTCCAAAGAAGTTAGAGGTAAGAATTTGGGAATTGTCGGCTATGGAAATATTGGTAAACAATTGTCCGTTTTGGCCGAAGCCATCGGAATGAGGGTTTATTATTATGATATTAACGATAAATTGGCCCTGGGAAATGCAATAAAGTGCAGCAGTCTTGAAAATTTGCTGAACGTTTCAGATGTAGTTACACTGCATATAGATGATAATAAAGCTAATAAAAATTTCATAGGGGAACGGGAGATAAACCAAATGAAGAATGGAGCCCTGCTCATAAACCTATCACGTGGTTTTGTAGTGGATATCCAAGCCTTGGTAACTGCCTTGAAAAGCGGAAAGTTGGCAGGTGCGGCAATTGATGTTTATCCTGAAGAACCTTCTAGTAATGGTGAGTTCATAACTGAATTGCAAGGCTTGCCCAATGTAATTTTAACTCCCCATGTAGGGGG
Organism: uncultured Flavobacteriaceae bacterium; assembly: GCA_964194835.1. Taxonomy (GTDB): domain Bacteria; phylum Bacteroidota; class Bacteroidia; order Flavobacteriales; family Flavobacteriaceae; genus CAXMOE01. The sequence continues at coordinate 4,181 of CAXMOE010000049.1, forward strand.
GAGTACAGAGGAGGCACAACGTAACATTGCCGACTTTGTGCCCAACAAGATTATGGATTATATGAATTCGGGGAATACAGTGGATGCAGTGAATTTTCCAAACATTAGACTTCCTAAACAAACAGAGGCACATCGATTTTTGCACATCCATAAAAATGTACCTGGTATTATGGCCAAGATTAACGAAGTTTTGGCAACCTACGAAATGAACATTTCTGGGCAGTATCTTTCTACGGACAATGAGGTTGGTTATGTAATTACAGATTTGGACAAAGATTACAACAAGGATGTTGTAAAAGCTTTGAAAAAGATTGAGAACACTATTAAATTTAGGGTTTTATACTAGATTTATTGGTGATGGTACGGCTCATTGTTAAGAATGGTCAACGCCCTATAAATCTGTTCTACCGTGAACAATCTGACCATTTGGTGGGAAAATGTCATTTTAGACAAGCTTAATTTACCTTGTGCTTTTTGGTATAGGGCATTGCTAAATCCATAAGGTCCGCCGATGATCAATACCAATCGTTTAGTTCCGGCATTCATTTTCTTTTGTAAATATTGGGAGAACTCTATTGATGAGCATTGTTTTCCATTTTCGTCCAGTAATATGGGTACATCTGTTGCTTTTAATTGTTTAAGTACCAGTTCGCCCTCTTTTTCCTTTTGTTGGATCTCTGACAGTTTTTTTATGTTTTTAATATCAGGAATTACCTCCAATTCAAATTTCACATAGTGCTTCAACCGATTTTCATAGATAGATATCAGTTGTTGTAATTGCGGATTGTCTGTTTTTCCTATTGTGAGCAGTTTTATGGTCATTCGTCAAAGTTAAAACTTTCGAGTTATCGGATTTCATATTTGGAATTTGTTTTTAGTAATTTAGCACTGATCAAATAGTGTTCAATGATTTCAGAAAATCAATTCAAAAAAGAAATAGCAATCATTATACATAACGCGATCCGTGAGGACGTTGGCGACGGAGATCATAGTTCACTGGCGTGTATCCCAGACACTGCTATTGGTAAGGCAAAACTTCTGGTCAAGGATAAAGGCACTATTGCAGGAGTGGAATTTGCCCGGCAGGTGTTTGAATATGTGGATAAGGATCTTGAGCTGGAGATCTTGATCCAAGATGGTGCTACTGTGGCATATGGGGATATCGTTTTTTATGTAAGCGGAAGGTCTCAAAGCATCTTAAAAGCTGAACGGCTGGTACTCAATGCTATGCAGCGAATGAGTGCAATTGCTACGAAAACCAATTCCTTTGTAAAATTGTTGGAAGGTACAGATTGTAAAATACTGGATACCAGAAAAACCACTCCGGGAATACGTGCTATTGAAAAATGGGCGGTTAAGATTGGAGGTGGGGAAAACCATCGTTTCGCCCTGTATGATATGATTATGTTAAAAGACAACCATATTGATTTTGCAGGGGGTATAACCAAGGCCATTACAAAGACCCAAAACTACCTTAAAGAAACCCAGAGGGACTTAAAGATTATTGTTGAGGCAAGAGGATTGGAAGAAGTTAAGGAAATTCTGCAGTCCGAAGGAATTTATCGTATTCTATTGGATAATTTCAATTATGATGATACTCGAAAAGCAGTTGAGGTAATTGGGGATAGGTGTTTAACCGAATCTTCCGGAGGGATCAATGAAAAAACGATACGAAAGTATGCCGATTGTGGAGTAGATTATATTTCTTCGGGAGCTTTAACGCATTCTGTATATAATTTGGACCTTAGTCTTAAAGCATTGTAAATGTCGAAGGAGATAGAGGAAAAATTAGATAAGATACCAGTAATCAACTGGGTAGTGAGACTTTTAAAGGAAATAAAACTTAAAGCTTTTGAAGGGCTCTCTTTTTATGACCTTTTGGAGATGTATATTTTGGGAATAGTACAGGGCGCATTGTCATCTAGGGCGAGTTCTATTGCTTTTAGTTTGTTTATGGCACTTTTTCCGTTCCTCATTTTTTTGGTTACCCTGGTGCCGTTTATCATCCCTTATGTAAGTCTAGGAAACCAAGAAAATTTTGACGGTCAGTTTTTGTTATTTCTGGAGTCTTTTTTACCTACGGCCACTAGTGATTATTTTGGGGATATCTACCAGCAAATTAAAGACCAGAGAAGGGGAGGGTTGTTATCATCTTCCTTTTTTATATCTATATTTCTAATGGCGAATGGTGTGAATGCCATTTTTGGGGGATTTGAAAATTCGTATCACATTAGCCTTACCCGAAATTTTTTTAGACAATATGTGTATGCGCTAACGATAGGTCTTATCTTATCCATATTGCTGATGGTAGGAGCGGTAGCTTATGTATATTTTGAATTCTATATCGTGGAATATCTGGGTGTATTTGCCGCAAAGACCAGGGGTTATGATTTGGATGAGAATAATATTATTGGAGTTCAGATAGGTAAAGTATTGTTTTTTACCGTTTTATCTTACTTAACCACTGCTATTCTTTATTATTTTGGAACAACAGAGGGTAGAAAGGCAAAATTTTTCTCTGCTGGTGCACTCATGACCACTCTATTGTTTTTGTTGACCTCTTATTTGTTTGGTGTATATGTGGAAAAATTTGCCCGATATAATGAATTGTACGGAGCTTTGGGGGGATTATTGATATTAATGGTTTTTATCTGGTTAAATTCCAATATCTTGCTGCTGGGTTTTGAGTTGAACGCAACTTTAAATTCCATGAGAAAAAAAATGAGCCCCAAAGATGAAGCGTAAACCAATAAATTTAAATAAATTTCTTCGCGGAGCGTTATCAATATAGATGTTGTTAGTTTTTGTATTGAAGTACCTTGATTTTATTTTGACTGAAGTTGTGTTATGGAGCCAGAAAGATATAGTGGTTTCTGATTTTTTAATTAGTATAGTTAGATCAAAAATTATAAGTGTGTGAAAGCAAATAAGCTATTTTTATTGACAATCATGGCATTTTCTGTCCATTTGGCACATTCCCAAAGCATTTTTGGAGAATGGATGACCATAGACGATAGAACTGGAAAACCCAAGGCCATCATTGATATCTATGAAAAAGAGGGATTAATGTATGGTAAGGTGATTGAAATTTTGGAAGAAGGAAAAGAAGAAGCCAAATGTGTCAAATGCAAAGGAGAGCGTAAAGACAAGCCAGTCTTGGGAATGTACATAATAAATGGACTTAAAAGTAACGAAAATGGCGAGTATAAGGGAAAAACATTGTTTGATCCGGAACAAGCCATGACCTTCAGGTGTAAAATCTGGTTGAATCCGGATAATCTGGATGAACTTAAAGTACGGGGATATTTGGCATTTATATATCGGACCCAAAGCTGGATCAGGTCAAAAAACTAGAAGGCAATGAGGACATGCTATATTTCATCAATGTAATTTTACCGATACCTTTAGAAAAACTCTTTACCTATAGTATTTCTGTATCCGAGGCAGAATTATTAAGTCCAGGAATGCGTGTGGCTGTTCCGTTCGGAAAATCCAAAATATATACCGCATTGGTTGTGGAAGTGCATAATAATGCCCCTACTATCTATGAAGCTAAGGAAATTCATCAAATTCTAGATGATTATGCTATTGTTAATCCCATTCAGTTAAGGCTTTGGTCATGGATTGCGGAATATTATATGTGTACCATTGGGGAGGTCTTCAGAAGCGCAGTTCCCGGTGCACTATTATTGGAAAGCGAAACAATGATATTAAGGGGAGAAGGGGGTGTTGTAGATGAAAACCAACTGGATGATCATGAGTTTTTAGTGTTTGAAGCCCTACAACATCAATCCGCATTAAGGGTACAGGAAATTAGCGCTATTGTAGATAGGAAAAATGTCCTACCTATTTTAAACCGTATGTTGCAAAAGGGTATTATCCTTCTTAAGGAGGAAATCTATGAGCAATATAGGCCAAAAATGGTACGCTATGTCCGATTGGAAAAAGGCTATCAAACTGAAGAAAACCTTGAAAAATTATTGGAGTCCTTAACAAGGGCACCAAAACAGAGTCAAGTTGTACTTTCCCTTTTTCAGTTGCAGGCTAATAAAAAACCAATTAAGGTTTCGGATTTGGAAAAGTTGAGCGGCACCTCCGTGGCTGTTATCAAGGCATTGATAGATAAGGAGGTTTTGGAGGAATATTTTATTCAAACCGATAGGATAATTTATCAAGGTGGAGGAGAAAACACAAAATTAAAATCACTTAACGAATACCAACAGACGGCATTAAACAGTATTCTTGAAAACTTTAATAAAAATAAGGTAACCTTATTGCATGGGGTAACATCTTCAGGAAAGACTGAAGTATACGTAAAATTAATTGATGATTGTATAAAAATTGGTAAACAGGCTCTTTATTTACTTCCGGAGATAGCCCTAACTACTCAGTTGATCACCAGGTTACAAGTATATTTTGGAGAAAAAGTTTCTGTGTACCATTCCAAGTACAGTGTACAGGAAAGGGTAGAAGTTTGGAACAATGTATTGGATAACAAATCTAAAGCACAAATTGTAATCGGTGCCCGATCTTCCCTGTTTTTACCGTTCTCAAATCTAGGATTGATTATTGTGGATGAGGAACACGAGGCTTCTTTTAAGCAATATGACCCTGCCCCTCGCTACCATGCCAGGGATACCGCTATTGTCTTGGCCAATTTACATCAATGTAATATCCTTTTGGGTTCTGCAACACCAAGTATCGAAAGTTTCTATAATGTTAATACACAAAAATATGGTTATGCCAGTATTGAGCGACGCTTTGACAATGTGCTAATGCCAGAAATTGAATTGGTCGATATTAAGGAACAGACTCGAAAGAAACGTATGAAAGGACATTTTTCTGAACGTTTAATGGAAGAAATTACAGCAACTTTGGATGCTGGGGAACAGGTTATACTGTTTCAGAACAGGAGAGGATATGCACCCATAGTGGAGTGTACCACTTGTGGGCATTCCCCCCAATGCCCCAATTGCGATGTGAGTTTAACATACCATCAACGCCGAAAGCAATTGCGATGCCATTATTGTGGATATAACATGGCCTTGCAAGAAAGTTGTGGAGCCTGTGGCAGTCCTACCTTGGATACCAAAGGTTTTGGAACTGAGCAGGTGGAACAGGAGTTGCACACCTTGTTCCCGCAGGCAAATGTAGGTAGGATGGATTTGGATACCACCCGAGGTAAACATGGCTATGAAAAAATCATTACAAGCTTTGAGCAGCAAGATTTGGATATACTAGTCGGCACCCAAATGCTTACAAAAGGGTTGGACTTTAGGAATGTGAACCTTGTAGGGATAATGAATGCTGATTCATTACTGAATTTTCCTGATTTCAGAGCACACGAAAGAAGTTTTCAATTATTTACTCAAGTGGCCGGGAGGGCAGGGCGGACCAAGAAGAGGGGAAAGGTATTGATACAAAGTTATAATCCCTACCATCAAATCCTAAAACAGGTAGCCACCAATGCCTATGAGGCCATGTTCAAGGAACAATTGTGCGATCGTGAGCAGTACAAGTATCCCCCGATCAACAGAATTGTCAAGATTACCTTTAAACATAAAGATTACAACAAGTTGAACGATGCCGCAGGGTGGTATGCGAAATCATTGCGGAATGTATTGGGCGAAAATGTTTTGGGTCCTGAATACCCACCGGTGGCAAGGATTCGTAATCTATATTTAAAAAATATTATAGTTAAAATAGCTAAAAAACAATCGCTTATAAAAACAAAAAATAGCATCAAAAGAATTGAAAAATCCTTTAATGCTATTTCATATTACAAGGGAGTAAGAGTAATATATAATGTAGACTACATATAATTAGAAATTGTTCAGTGCTTCTGCCAACTCCGTCTTTTTGTTTCTACTCAACGGAATTTGTCTACCACTAACTTCAACGTTCTTACTATTGAATTTTTCTACCTTTTCCAAATTCACAATATATGATTTATGAATTCTTAGAAACTTATCTTCCGGTAGTTGTTTTTCAAAAGATTTCATTGTTGATAAAATTACGATATTAGCTTCATCGGTAACCAATTTTATATAGTCTCCCAAGGCCTCTATCCACTTTATATCATTTAAAATGACTTTTCTCTTCTTTAGATTGCTCTTAACAAAGATATGCTCCTCATCTTCATTAATCTTATGCATTTGCTCATATTTGGCTACGGCACGTCTAACAGAAGCATCAAACCTGGACATGGTGATTGGTTTGTGCAAATAATCTGTTACGTCGTAATCAAAAGCTTTCAGGGCATAATCGGGTTTACCCGTGATTAATATTACCTGTGGTGGGTTTTCAAGGGATTCGAGTAGGTCAAATCCGCTGATTATTGGCATTTCCACATCAAGAAAAATTAGATCTATCTCATTGTTTTTAATGCCGTTCTTTGCCTCAATGGCGTTACTGTACTCAGAAACTAAAGCAAGGTTGGGGTGGTTGTTCACCAGCTTAGCAACTGCCATCCGTTGCATGGATGAATCGTCTACGATTATACTTCTTAATTTCATAAATGGGTTGATTTGTGGGGTTAAATCATCGACAAATTACCGAAAAAACATGCTGAACTACAACAAAAGATGTAAACAATGCATGGAATTCTGTGTATTTGGTGACGACCATAGGTTAAGATTTGGTTAAGTTCAATTTTTATGATTCTTCTACCTATAACGAAGATTTTTCCAATTTCTTGTAATTAGTGTGAATAATTATTACTTTTGCGCTCCTAAAAACATAAATAAATATGAATCATTACGAAACTGTTTTCATTCTAAATCCCGTTCTATCTGATACTCAGATAGAGGAAACAGTTAAGAAATTTGAGAATTTCTTAATTAAGAAAGGAGCCAAGATGGTCTCCAAAGAAAATTGGGGCCTAAAGAAATTGGCATACCCAATCCAACACAAAAAGAGTGGTTTTTACCATTTGTTTGAATTTACAAATCTTGGCGAGGTCATTGCACCCTATGAGCTGGAATTTAGAAGAGACGAACGCGTTATGCGCTTTTTGACGGTAAAGTTAGACAAGCACGCTGTCTCATGGGCAGAGAGAAGAAGAACTAAGTTAAAAGCTAAAGCGTAAGTATTATGTCATCTATAGAACAACAAGCAAAAGGAAAAAAAGATGGGGAAATCAGGTATTTAACCCCATTGAATATAGAAACCAATAAGCAAAAGAAGTATTGCCGTTTCAAAAAGTCAGGTATCAAATATGTGGATTATAAAGATCCGGATTTCTTGATGAAGTTAGTAAATGAGCAAGGAAAATTGCTTCCAAGAAGGCTTACAGGAACTTCATTAAAGTATCAAAGAAAGGTGGCTACTGCTGTTAAAAGAGCACGTCACTTAGCATTAATGCCTTATGTTGGTGATTTATTAAAATAAAAAGAAAGCTTGATTATGGAACTTATATTAAAAGAAGACGTACAGAACTTAGGCTTTAAGGACGATTTGGTCAATGTAAAGAACGGTTTTGGTAGAAATTTCCTTATTCCACAAGGATTGGCCATGATGGCTACACCATCAGCAAAAAAAGTGCTGGCAGAAAACATAAAGCAAAAGGCACATAAAGAAAAAAAGATTGTTAAGGAAGCCACGGTGAAAGCTGAGGCTATTAAGCAACTTGAAATCAAAATTGCTGCAAAATCTGGTGCCGGTAATAAATTGTTTGGATCAGTAACCACTATTGATTTAGCTGCCGCTTTGGAAAAAGAAGGACAAGAGATAGATAAAAAATATATCACTATTCAAGGAGGTTCAATTAAAAGAACAGGGCCTTACAATGCACAAATTCGCTTACATAGGGAAGTGGTAATAGATTTTCCTTTTGAAGTAGTTGCGGAAGCAAAGAATTAACAATTTTAGTGAATAAATAATTTTAGAGGCCACAGCAATGTGGCTTTTTTTTATCCTATTTTTGTTCGTAGACTAATTTAATTAACATTTCGTATGAAAAAAATTACATTTCTAACAATTTCATTGTTGTTCTTGAGTGGATTGGCAATGGCACAGGTAACCACTTCCAATATAAGGGGAACGGTTTTGGACAACGAGGATATTCCCTTATTAGGCGCCAATATAGTGGCGACACATACTCCGACAGGAACAAAGTACGGAGGTATTACTAATGAGGATGGCAGGTTTAGCTTATTTAACCTTAGAGTTGGTGGGCCATACGAGGTTACTATAACCTATATCGGGTTTAAAAGTCAGTCTAGAAACGATGTTTTCCTAACCTTGGGACAGACGTTTAACCTAGATGCTAAGCTGGTCAGCGAAAGTCAGGCTTTGGAAGAGGTCATAATAGTTTATGACCAATCTGATACATTTAGTAGCGGCAGAACAGGTTCGGAAACCAGTGTCGGACGAAGGGAATTAACGCAACTTCCCACAATTTCAAGATCTACAAATGATTTCACCCGACTGGAGCCAACTGCTAGCGGCGGGTCTTTTGGAGGTAGAAACGACCAGTACAATAATTTTTCTTTGGATGGAGCCATATTTAACAACCCGTTCGGATTGGATGCTGCCCAACCAGGTGGACAAACCAGTTCGACACCAATTTCCTTGGATGCCATAGATCAAATACAGGTTTCAACTGCTCCTTATGATGTTACACAGTCTGGTTTTACTGGAGCATCAGTTAATGCAGTAACCAAAAGTGGTACCAATGAATTTTATGGAACTGTCTATGGATTTTTTAGAAATGATGATTTAACCGGCGGTAAGATCAATGGAGATGATGTTTTTAAAACAGGTTTAGAACAGTACCAATACGGATTTAGTATTGGGGGACCAATAATTAAAAACAAGCTGTTCTTTTTTGTCAATTTTGAAAAGGACGATCTAACAGAATTGGGAACCGGAGGTTTTGTTCCCAATACTGGTACAGGGTCAATTAATGAATCTAGGGTCACCGAATCTGATTTTGCCTTGGTCGACAATTTGTTGAGACAGGTTGTGATCGGACAGGATGCACAGGGAAATGATAGGTTTTATAACCCAGGAAGCTACACAGGCTTTAATTTTGACCAAGAATCTACCAAAGGTATTTTTAAGTTGGATTGGAACATCAACGACAAAAACAGGTTAGCCATAATCTACAATTTCTTGGATGCCTCAAAGGCAAAACCAGCCCATCCTTCCGCCTTAGGTTTTAGGGGACCAAATGCCTCGACCCTACAATTTGAGAATACAGGTTATCAAATCAATAATAACATTCAGTCAGTACAGTTGGAATTAAACTCCACGATTTCTGATAATGCTACCAATAAACTTCAAGTAGGGTATACCCATTTTGATGATTTTAGGGATGCACTATCAACCCCAGCACCAACGATTACGATTCTTGATGCTTCTGGAAGTTCCAATTATATTATTGCTGGGCATGAGCCTTTTTCAATAAATAATAGATTGGATCAGAAAGTATTGCAAATTACCGATAACCTAAATATTTTTAAGGGAGACCACACCTATACTGTTGGATTTGCTTTCGAAAAATTTCAATTTGATAATTCCTTTAATCTAGGTGCTTTTGGTGCCCAAGGCGTTTTCTTTCCGACAACCACAATTACTGACTTCCCCACTTTTGCTAGTTCAGGTGACTTGCAAGCGGCATTTGATGGCGCCATTTCTGCAGCCAATTCCTTGGAAGCGAACGGGACCGGAAACCCTGGTGGCTGGGCATTGGCAGAGACCAATGTAGGACAGTTGGCCTTTTATGTACAGGACCAATGGGATGTCACGGATAACTTTAGATTAACATACGGTATTCGCTTTGACAGACCTTTGTATTTTGATACCGCAGATAAAGTAAGGGAGAATATCGAACGAAAAGGGGGAGCTAGCGGTGATTATATACCCAGCATTGAATATTTTGATCCAGAAACTGGAGATAACGTATTCTTGGATTCTGAAAAAATGCCAAATAACGATTTTTTAATTTCACCTAGAGTTGGTTTTAATTGGGATGTTAAAAATGATAAAACCCTTCAATTTAGAGGAGGTACAGGACTGTTTACAGGAAGGTTTCCCTTTGTATGGTTAGGCAATCAGGTACAAGGTTTAGATTTCTTCTTCTATCAATTGGTAGATCCAGATTTTCAATTTCCGCAAGTATGGAGAACCAACCTTGGGATGGATCAAAAATTGGAGAATGGGTTAATATTAACTGCAGATCTATCCTATACCAAAGATCTTAATGCAGCCCACGTACAGAATTGGGGTTTAAACACGCCATCGACTACCTTAAATGGGGTTGACAACAGACCGAGATATTTGGATTCTGATAAATCACAGATTTTTGGAGGCCCTACTAGTGGTTTTGTATTTACAAATTCGGACCAGGGAAGAGTATGGAATGCCGCTTTAAAAGCACAAAAAACATTTGATAACGGATTATATGCCATGATGGCGTATAGTTATTTGAATTCTAAGGAGGTTAATTCCATTGAAGCAGAGATTACCGGTGATGCTTTTGCAGGTAATGCCATTTCAGGGAATTCCAATACAGATGTTTTGGCATTTTCCAGATACGGAGATACACATAGGTTTATTGGGGTAATCTCCAAAGCATTTTCAACGGGTACAACGATATCATCTTTTTTCGAATATGCGCAAGGAGGTCGATTTAATTATATCTACGGAGGTGATATCAATAATGATGGATCTAGTATCAACGATTTATTGTACATCCCTACTTCCAGTGAAATTGGTCAAATGACCTTCAGCGGAGCGGGACAGGCGGAAGCTTTTGAATCTTTTATCCAACAAGATGATTACCTAAGTGACAATAGGGGGTCGTATGCAGAGCGATATGGAGCTTTGGCACCTTGGAAAGGGCGTTGGGACGTTAAGATTTTACAGGATATTGACTTGAACGATAACAATAAAATACAATTAAGTTTGGATGTATTGAATCTTGGGAATCTGATTAATTCCAATTGGGGTGTAGTCGAAGCACCAGGATTTAACCAAATATTAG
>CAXMOE010000050.1:0-7318 GCA_964194835.1 uncultured Flavobacteriaceae bacterium
CAACATAATTGAACTGGACAACTATTTTATGACCCCAAATGGTGATGGCAGCAACGATCTTCTGGTTATTGATGGTATTCAGAATTCTTCCCATAACAATCTTCAAATTTTTAATAGATATGGAGTATTGGTCTATTCAAAAGCCAATTATAATAACGAATTCGATGGTTTCTCCAATCGAAATTCGGTGGTAAGCCAAGAAACCGGCTTGGAAACTGGAATTTATTTTTATGTCATTACCATGAATGACTTACGACAACAGCATCAGGTTATTTCTATCTTACCAGATAACAATGGATTTGTCTTAAACAATCGTTTTTTATTTCAGGAATACTGGCCAATATGGACCAAAAAATCCTCTCCTATCAAATTAAATAGCTAATTTTAGGCCTGTACAACCGTTGTACCCCAAGGAAAAGAGGTAATGGATGAAATTTTGGAAGTACAATTAATTAGCGCTAAAGAATCTTATGTCGTGAGACACCCTGTTCTCCGTAAAGGAAGGCCTTTATCCTCGTGTGTCTTTGAAGGCGATGAACTGGAATCCACTGTACATATCGGTGGATTTGTAAATAATAAATTAGTGGCTGTTGCTACATTTTTGGAAAACGACAACCCAAAACATAATTTCAGTAACGCAGTTCAATTAAGGGGAATGGCGGTATTGGAGCAATATCAAGGAAAAAACTACGGCAAAATATTGCTTAAATTTGGCGAAACCCTATTGAAGAAAAAAAGGAGGGCCGTTGTGTGGATGAATGCCCGGGAAATAGCTGTTGAATTCTATAAAATAATGGGATATAAGACAGTTGGCAATATTTTTGAGATACCTAAAGCGGGTAAACATTATATCATGTATAAAAAACTAAATTAGTTAATGGAAAGAAGATCTTTTATAAAAAAAAGTGGAATTACGGGTTTGGCCTTGGCCACATTGCCCAATATTTTGCTCTCCAATCAGCAAGAATATTCCGTCCTTGAACTTATGGGAAAAGAGGATCTAGAACTGTATGGAGAAGGCATCAATCTAAGGAAAGAGGCCCATGATGCATTTATCGAGATGAAAAAAGCGGCTTATGGCGCGGGGTTCGACATTAAAATAGTGTCAAGTTTCAGGGATTTTTACCGTCAAGAAGTAATATGGGAACAGAAATACATTAAATACACAGATGAAGAGGGCATGCAACCCATGCAAGCTATAGATAAAATTATTGAGTACTCTACCATTCCTGGGACCAGTAGGCATCATTGGGGCACCGATATCGATATTATAGATGGATACCAAAAAACAGAGGGTGATGTATTGGTGCCGGAAAAATTTGGGGAAGGTGGACCATTCGAGGAATTTAAAATATGGCTGGATGAAAACTCCAAGAAATTTGACTTCCATTTGGTATATACGGATAGATATAGAAGAAAAGGGTTTAAATACGAACCATGGCATTATAGTTACGCTCCATTATCTGTTCCAATGTTGACCTCATTCAGAAAAAAGAACATCCTTTCGTTATTACAGCAAGAAGACTTTTTGGGAAGTGAACATTTTACATCAGGATTTATCAAAACGTACATTCGCAATAACATTTTGGATATAAATTCTGAACTTTTATAGCCCTTTTCGTATCTTGTATTCTTATCTGAACAAGATTTTGAATGAGAAGAGGTAGTTGGAAAATACGAATATTTATTGGTCTTGCAATTGTAGCCTTTGCATTGATACAACGTTGTAACAATAAGGAGGAAAATCCGTATACCGGAAGGGTACAGAACATCAATATGACAACTGACCAAGAAATTGCCATTGGTCTACAAAGTGCCCCCGAGATAGCACAGCAACACGGTGGTCTTTATCCGGATGAGCGTTTTCAGTCCTTGGTTGACGCCGTCGGAAACAAATTGGTCCAGAATAGTATTGCCCGTGAAACTCCTTACCAATATAACTTTCATTTATTAGCTGATGAAAAAACTATTAATGCCTTCGCACTTCCGGGTGGACAGGTATTTATTACCTATGCCTTGTTCTCCCAATTAAATGAATCACAGTTGGCTGGTGTTTTAGGACACGAGATAGGCCATGTAATAGGTAGGCATTCCGCGGAACGCATAGCGGAAAGTAATTTTTGGAAAACTATATCAATGGGGGCATCTGTAGGTGCTGATGCCGGTAGTATTGTTGGTAGTATTGGCCAAAATACACTGTTAAAAAATGGCAGGGGGGACGAATTGGAAAGCGATGACCTTGGAGTTCTTTTTATGATTCAATCTGGCTATGACCCTTATGATATGGTTGGGGTCATGCAAATCCTTAAGTCTGCTGCTGGATCCAATAGGGTCCCAGAATTCCAAAGCACGCATCCCGATCCAGAAAACAGAATAGAAAAAATAAAAGAGGCCATCGAAAAATATAAGGGCGAACAATAATGCAACTTTAGCGAATATTATATTGTTTATAACCACATTTTGTTATATTTGCTTTCCCTCACAATCTTTTCATTACCTCAGATTTAACCCTTATAGCTTTGATTTACAATAATTTAAACAAAACTATATGGGAACACTAGTACATTTTAAGCACATTTATACGGAAGCATTCGATGACTGTAAACCGGAATTTGTAGTAATACTCCTAAAGATTTATTCTGCTTTCTGTGTTGTATTACTAGGTATGGCATTTTATGCATTTATGTATAGAGTTTTAACAGGATTTGAATTTTAAGAATTTGGAAATTTATTTACTCTTTTACATGAACACTATTTGAAGTGAATAGATTAAAACTAAAAACCCCATTGGAAATTCCAATGGGGTTTTTTGATTGATGAATAAACTCTTTCTCCTTATCTCTTCAATGCAGATTCAATAACTACCAACGCCTCAGTGGCATTGGACATTTTTGCATACTTCTTGGCAGTAAGTCCTTTATCGGATTTAGTCTTTAAATTAGCTCCCTCCGCAATAAGTAGTTCCAAAATTTCCACTTTGTTATAACGTGCAGCAAAGATGGCAGGAGTCATACCCAATGATTTTTGGTTTACGTCTTCCCCAAGGGCGATCAAACGTTTTACCATGTCTACGTCTCCTTGTACAATTGCTTTACAAAAAGAATTGATGTCCACACTTTTAACGGTGGTTGTGGTTACAGTAGCTTCATTAATGTCAGTTCTGTTCTCAGCATTGGCGCTGACAACCATGACTGCAAAAGCCAAGGCCGATGTTAGGATTGTTTTTTTCATGATGAATTGTTTTTAGTATTAATTAAGATTATACATTAATAGACTGCATACTTTCCTTTTTGTTTCACCATTAACGCTTTTATAACGAAATTTTAACATATTCAGGCAATTTTGTGGATTGATCAGCTCTCCATTTATTGAAATCCAAGTATTGCACAAAAAAGAAAGTCCAGATTTTAGTTATCCTTACGATTTCGCTTTATTTTTGATATTTGAACAAAGATTTTAAGATGAACAAAAAAGTTATTTTGATGATATTGGACGGTTGGGGAAAATCACCCAATCCCAAAGTCTCGGCCATAGCCAACGCTAACACACCCTTTGTAGATTCATTGTACAACACCTATGCAAATGCCAATCTTTTGACAGATGGCATGAACGTGGGCCTCCCGGAAGGACAAATGGGCAACAGTGAAGTGGGCCATATGAACCTGGGCGCCGGTCGGATAGTATATCAGGATTTAGCCAAAATAAATCGTGCAATAAAAGAAGACACCATAAAGGACGAGAAGGTGTTAAAAGATGCCTTTTTATATGCAAAAAACAACGATAAGCCGGTACATTTTTTAGGCTTGGTAAGTAACGGAGGAGTGCATAGCCACATTTCCCACCTCAAAGGACTCATAGAGGCCAGTGAAAGCTATGGTTTGGAAAAGACATATGTACATGCATTTACCGATGGCAGGGACGTAGACCCTAAAAGTGGTAAAGGATTTTTGGAGGATTTGAGTATATTTTGTACAGATAAAAAAACGAAATTGGCAACAGTTATTGGAAGGTATTATGCCATGGACAGAGACAAAAGGTGGGAGCGCATTAAATTAACCTATGATGTGCTTGTAAATAGCAAAGGCACAACTTCCAACAATATTTCTGAGGCCATGCAAAAAAGTTATGACGATGGCATTACCGATGAGTTTATAAAACCAATCGTGCTTACCGATAATAGTAATAACGCTATTGCAAATATCAATAATGGAGACGTGCTAATCTTTTTTAATTTTAGGACAGACAGAGGCAGGGAACTTACCCAGGTATTGAGCCAGGAAGACCTTCATGAGTACAATATGCATAAATTGGACCTTTATTATGTGACACTGACTAACTATGACGATTCCTTTAAGGGAATAAAAGTAGTTTATAACAAAGAAAATATAAAGGAAACATTGGGGGAAATACTTTCCAAAGCCAATAAAAAACAAATCCGAATTGCGGAGACCGAGAAATACCCACATGTCACCTTCTTTTTTAATGGAGGACGGGAGGTTCCGTTTGATGGAGAAAAAAGGCTTTTATGCCCTTCCCCAAAAGTGGCAACATACGACCTTAAACCGGAAATGAGCGCCTACGAAATACGGGATGCCATTATTCCTGAGTTGGAAAAAGGAGAGGTAGATTTTGTGTGTTTAAACTTTGCCAATCCTGATATGGTTGGCCATACTGGAGATATGGATGCGGCCATAAAGGCTTGCGAAGTTGTCGATGCCTGTGCAGAAGCAGTGATCACGGCTGGATTAAAAAATAGCTATACCACTATAGTCATTGCAGATCATGGCAATTGCGATACCATGATCAATCCAGATGGTAGTCCTAACACAGCACACACTACCAATCCGGTTCCTTTAATTTTAGTAGATAAGGACATAAGTACAATTAAGGATGGGGTATTAGGTGATATTGCCCCTACCATTCTTCAATTAATTGGTGTGCCCAAACCAGAATTGATGACGCAGGAATCCTTACTTTAATAGAAATAACTACTTAAACCAAAAAGACGCCTGTACATTGGGGTTACCATAGTTTTAAAAGTATTGTTTTACCTTTGCAGCTTATGATAAATATCAAAACATCGGAAGAAATAGAGTTAATGCGTGAAAGCGCATTAGTTGTTTCCAAAACCTTGGGAATGTTGGCATCCGAAATAAAACCAGGCGTCAATCCCCTATATCTAGATAAATTGGCAGAGGAATTTATACGTGAACAAGGCGCAGAGCCAGGTTTTTTGGGCATGTACGACTTTCCCAACACCTTAAACATGAGTCCCAATGCACAGGTAGTGCATGGAATTCCCAATAATGAGCCTCTTAAGGATGGGGATATTATTTCCGTTGATTGCGGCGCTCTTAAAAACGGGTTTTATGGCGACCATGCATATACTTTTGAAGTAGGTGAGGTTGCGCCTGAGATCAAAAAATTATTACAGGTCACCAAGGAATCATTGTACGTTGGTATTCGGGAATTTAAAATGGGTAATCGAGTGGGTGATGTTGGGTATGCCATTCAGAATTATTGCGAGAACCATGGTTTTGGTATCGTGCGTGAACTGGTAGCACACGGATTGGGGGAAAAATTGCACGAAAGTCCGGAAATGCCCAATTATGGCAAAAGAGGAAGGGGCAAGAAATTTGTTGAGGGTATGGTAGTTGCAATAGAACCTATGGTTAACATGGGAACACATCGTATTAAGCAATTAAAGGATGGGTGGACCATACTTACTGCCGATGGTAAACCCAGTGCCCATTTTGAACATGATGTAGCCTTAGTGAATGGAAAACCAGAAATGCTTTCGACCTTTCAATATATATATGATACATTAGGTGTTGTATCCAATGAGGAAGAGGAATTCCGGCAGAAAAAAATGCAACTTTAAGTCCAGATATTTACTTCAATTACCAGAACGGGAATATTATTAAATGAAGAAGTTCTTTAAATACATTCTCAATACTATCCCTAGACCAATACTCATTAGCTTGAGCTATGTTGCAAGACCTATACTTGCATTTTTTCTAAGAGGAAACACATATACCGATCCAATTGATGGGAAACAATTCAGGAAGTTTCTTCCTTATGGTTATGAAAACACCCGAGAAAACGTGCTATCCCCTTCCACATTATCCTTGGAAAGGCATCGGTTACTGTGGTTATATCTTAAAAACGACACCACTTTTTTTTCGGGTAAACAACAAAAGATATTACACTTTGCACCAGAGCAAGCGTTCTACAAACGTTTTAGAAAACTACCTGGTTTGGACTATACCACTACAGACTTAAATTCGCCCTTGGCTGATATAAAAGCCGATATCTGCAGTCTTCCCTTTGCAGATAACTCCTTTGATATTATTCTTTGCAATCATGTTTTGGAGCATATCCCGGATGACACAAAGGCTATGCAAGAGCTATATCGAATTCTTAAGCCAGGAGGTTGGGGCATTTTTCAAATTCCCCAAGATCTGAAACGGGAAACCACTTTTGAAGACAATACCATAATCGACAAGAAGGAACGCGCCGAAATTTTTGGTCAATACGACCATGTACGTATCTATGGAAGAGATTATTTTGATAAATTAAGAAGTATTGGTTTTAAAGTGAAGGAGGTTGACTATACTTCAGAGCTATCCACGAGTGATATAGAAAAATACCGTTTGGCAAAAGGTGAAATCATTCCATTGGTTTTAAAGTAATCATTCCATTATCAAACTCTTAAAACCTTTTGTTACAAATTCGTGGGATACCCCATTTTTATCTAGATAAACAATATAGGCCTCCAGTTCCTTATGGCTATTTAAAATCTCCTTGGAATCCTCTAAATCCATAGCCATAAAAGCAGTGGCATGCGCATCTGCCTTACCACAGGTATTTGCAAGAACCGTAGCGCCAAGAATGTTGGAATTTTTGGTAAAGCCTGTTTTTGGGTCTATGGTATGCACATATTTCATCCCAGTAATCGAATCTATCCTAAATTTTCTATAATTTCCGGAAGAGGCCATGGCCCTATCCTTCAACTTTATCAACACCTTCGCCTCTCTCATATCTATCTGCTGTGGATCCTCTATGCCCACTACCCAAGACTTTTCTTTGATACGGTTTTGGCCTTTGGCCACTAGCTCCCCTCCTACTTCCAATAAGTAGTCATTGATTCCTTTTTGATCAAAAAACACTGCTAATCTGTCTATCGCATATCCTTTCGCTACGGCATTAAAATCAAAATGAATATTGGGATCCGACTTTCTTATCGTATTTCCCTTTGTCAATCTAACCTTGTCAAAGCCTACAAATTGTAAAAGACTGTCTACCTTAGTACTATCCA
>CAXMOE010000050.1:7328-14778 GCA_964194835.1 uncultured Flavobacteriaceae bacterium
AAATACCCACTGTAGGGTCAAAATAACCATTGGTATTATCAAAGACCTCATTGGATAGTTCAAATACTTCTCTAAACATATGGTCTACCATAAGGGTTGAATCCCCTCCATTGATTTTTGAGATGTCTGAATCTGGGATATAAGTGGATAATGATTGATTGACTGCAGAAAAGACCGAATCTATAGCTGGTTGAAAATCAAGTGGAGTATCGGACAAATAAATGAGATTGTATGAGGTCCCCAAAGCCCCCCCGCTATTCGTATTTTTAATATTTGTGGTGGAATCTGTTTTACAAGAGAAACATCCTAAAGCAACAAGTAAAAATGCAATTTTCTTCATTTCTAGATTTCAATTAGTCCATTATATTCCAAAATGTATTCTTCATTAAGATATACAGGAAGTTTAGTGTCCATTGCATTTAACAACCTAACCCCCGCATAATACGTTTTTGCCTCAAATTTTAAGGCATGATCTTTCATTCTAGACATTATATCCTTGTCATACGCCTTAATGTCCTCCTGAAAAGAAATAGAACGTACTATAATAAAATGAAGTTGTTTTTCCTTTATACATACAAATTGCGGATGCTTTTTCGGCGTGCTGTTCACACTCATAAACTCGAATCCATCTGCTTCAAGTTGTCGGCCAACAATGTTCATGGCCAAATTATGTAGTTCCTGTTCCGTAAGTGCCCTCATGGTACAATCTTTATAAAAAAAACCGATATTTTAAAATACCGGTTCCTATTCCAATTAATTTTTTTGAATGTTAACCACCAAAATCATCAAAACGTATACTTTCATCAGGGATTCCAAAATCCTCTCCCATTTTCTGTACCGCCTTGTTCATTAAAGGTGGACCACAGAAATACAATTCAATATCTTCCGGGGATTCGTGTAGGCTTAAATAATTATCAATAACACAATTATGAATAAATCCAACAAAACCATCTCCAGGTGCATCTAAACTTTCCTTTATTTTCCAATTATCTTCCTCCATAGGTTCTGAAAGGGCCAAATAGAATTTAAAATTAGGGAAATCCTTTTCCAACTGATAAAAATGATCCAAATAGAAAAGCTCTCGTTTCGAACGGCCCCCATACCAATAGGTAACCTTACGATTTGTTTGTAGAGTTCTGAACAGATGGTACAAATGTGAACGCATTGGTGCCATCCCTGCACCACCACCGACATATAGCATTTCCGAATCAGATTCATTGATAAAGAATTCACCATAAGGCCCTGAAATAGTAACCTTATCCCCTGGCTTTTGGGCAAATATATAGGAAGATGCCACACCTGGATTTACATCCATCCAGCCATTTTTGCTACGGTCCCAAGGAGGCGTAGCAATACGTACATTAAGCATTATCTTTCTTCCCTCCGCAGGGTATGAAGCCATAGAATAAGCTCTTTCCACGGTTTCAGTATTATTCATCACTATGGGCCAAAGATTAAATTTATCCCATTCTACCTGAAACTTATCCGGTGTTTCATGTTCCTCCGGGTGGGCCGTAATATCTATATCTGAATATTTAATTTGGCACGGAGGTATTTCTATCTGGATATATCCTCCTGCTTTATAGTTCATATCTTCTGGAATCTCCACTACAAATTCTTTGATAAACGAAGCTACATTGTAGTTACGAACAACGGTTCCTTCCCATTTCTTAATTCCAAAAACTTCTTCAGGAATTGTAATTTCCATATCCTGCTTTACCTTTACCTGACAGGCCAAGCGTACACCATGATTTAGTTCCTTTTTGGAAAAATGGGGAGTTTCCGTGGGTAGCGCTTCACCACCTCCGGAGAGTACGTGACATTCGCACTGAATACAGGTTCCACCACCTCCACAGGCAGAAGGAAGAAATACTTTCTGGTTCCCTAAAGTGGAAAGCAGCGAATTTCCAGATGCTACCACAATTTCCTTTTCACCATTTATTGTAATGGTTACAGGACCAGAAGGTGATAATTTTTCCTTTGTAAAGAGTAACAGTGCAACCAATAGCAACAATAGAATCATGAAGGCCACTACTGTAATTAAGACTGTTCCAAGCGTACTTGTAGCTAAAATCATTTTTACTCGTTTATAGCGTTGTTGTAAGAAACTGAATTTTCATCGGCCTCCTTTTTAATTTCCTTTTTCTTTACTTCTTGAACGGTTTTTACTTCAACTACTTCATCAGCATCGTCTCCTCCAGTCAACATTCCACCAAAACTCATAAAACCAATTGCCATTAATCCTGTAATGATAAAAGTTATCCCCAAGCCTCTTAATGGAGGGGGAACATTGGAATATCTAATTTTTTCACGAATTGCTGCAATAGCCAAAATGGCCAAGAACCATCCAATTCCAGAACTTACGCCATAATTAAAGGCCAATCCCAAAGATGCAATTTCCCTTGATTGCATAAACAACGAGCCCCCCAATATTGCACAGTTAACCGCAATTAAGGGTAAAAATATCCCCAATGAATTATAAAGTGCCGGTGAAAATTTTTCAACAACAATTTCAACCAATTGCACCATAGTGGCAATCGTGGCAATAAAAAGAATAAAAGATAGGAAACTAAGATTATAATCAGCGTATTCCGGTCCTAACCAAGCCAATGCACCATCTCTTAATAGATATTGATCCAATAACCAGTTTAAAGGAACCGTTACTGCCAATACAAAAATTACTGCAGCTCCTAAACCAACAGCCGTAGTCACCTTTTTGGAGACAGCCAAATAGGAACACATTCCCAAGAAGGTCGCAAATACCATATTATCTATGAATATGGATTTAAAGAATAATTCTACATGCTCTAACATAATTTGTTTCTTTATTTGTGACTACCTAGTTCTCTTCAATTAATGCTTGGTTACGTGAGCGCTGTACCCAAATAATCATACCCACAACAATTAGAGCCATAGGAGACAATAGCATAAATCCATTGTTCTCATAGCCAATTGCATATAGACCTGTTTGCTCTATTGGGTCTCCCAATACTTTAAAACCCAATAAGGTTCCAGATCCCAATAGCTCTCTAAAAAAGCCTACTACAATCAATATTACACCATAACCCAGGGCATTCCCGATTCCATCCAAAAACGATCTCCATGGTCCATTTCCCAATGCAAAAGCTTCAAATCGCCCCATGATAATGCAGTTGGTAATAATTAATCCCACAAATACGGAAAGTGTTTTACTCAACTCATAGGCAAACGCCTTTAACACTTGGTCCACAATGATAACCAAAGCTGCAACTACAACTAGCTGTACAATAATTCGAATTTTTGATGGAATGATATTCCGTAATAGAGAAATCACAACGTTACCTATACCTAATACAAATAGTACTGAAATCGCCATTACTATGGAAGCATTGAGCTCTGCGGTTATAGCCAATGCAGAACAAATTCCAAGAACTTGAATGGTGATAGGGTTACTATCTGCTAAGGGATCTAAGATTAAGCTTGTATCTTTTTTTGAAAGTAATGCCATAGTTTAATTTTTAGATTTTATGGTTTCCAAATAAGGCTTGTAAAGTTTAACACTGGCTTTGATCATTGCTGTCACCCCATTTCCGGTAATAGTGGCACCTGCAAGAGCATCCACTTCATTATCATCTTTAATGTTGTTTACAGGATCATTATTTCCTTTGATTACCGAAATACCAGCGTAGGTTGTCCCTTTTAAAATGGACTCCCCGCTAAAATCATCCATAAAATATCGTTGCTTGATGTTTGCTCCCAATCCCGGTGTCTCTCCTTTATGATCAAAATAAATACCTTGCACAACCAAATTATCATCCAAGGCTATAAAACCCCAAATGGCATCCCAGAGTCCTTTTCCATACATCGGTATCACATAATATTTTTTTCCTTCCTTTTCGCCAATAAATACCGGTAATTTTTGTGTCTTCCCTTCTTTGCCTGCGGTTATTTGCTTTTTTAAGTCTATCAAATATGCTTCATCATTTTGAGTGATTTGATCGCCCTCTATGACCAACTGCTCCTTGATGTATTTTGAAAACTCACCGGCTACTTTATCTGTGGGCACAAAGTTTACGCTACCTTCATCCTCATTTTCATTGATGCCCATGGCATAGAGAATATTCTGCTGTTTTTCCAAGCGTTCATTCTCCTTAATCTTCGCGCTCAAGCCTGAAGCTACAAATGCCAAAACCGATCCAACAACTACAACCATAACAGCTGCAAAAACAACAGTGTATGTATTTTTATCTGTATTAATTGCCATAATTATACTGTTTCTGCTTTTAATTTTTCTTCTTTCCCCTGGGCTGCCTTAGCCAAGATGGTAGCATTCTTTAGACGTTTCATTCTTTTCTTCACGTTTCCTTTAATCACATAATGATCTATGGTGGGAGCAAAAACGTTCATCAATAAGATAGCCAAGAAAACTCCTTCCGGATAGGCTGGATTAAACACCCTGATCATTACTGAAATGAATCCAATAAAAAAGCCATATATCCATTTTCCCTTATTGGTCTGTGAACCGGTAACCGGATCGGTGGCCATATAAACTATCCCGAAGGCCAAGCCTCCCACAATTAAATGTTGCCAGAACTCAAAACTCATCAATCCGTAAAATTTGCTGGATTCCGATATCCAACCTGCATCTACAACACCATTGAATATTAAGCTCATTAACAGCGCTCCTGCAACGGCACTTACCATAATTCGCCAACTAGCTATTTTGGTAAAAATCAAGAAAAGTCCTCCCAATAATATCAAGACCGTTGAGGTCTCTCCAACAGAACCAGGTATAAATCCAAAGAACATATCCGATACTGAATAGGAAAAATCACTTCCTCTTCCTTGAGCCAAATAACCTAAGATTGTTTCTCCGGATATTGCATCGGCCGTCCCGGCTCTATCCACTGCACCATGTACCCATACTTTATCTCCGCTCATCCAGGTTGGATATGCAAAGAATAAAAATGCCCTAATTGTCAGAGCAGGATTTAGAATGTTCATACCGGTACCTCCAAATACTTCCTTCCCGATAACGACCCCAAAAATAACTGAAACAGCAAGCATCCAAAGAGGTGTGTCAACTGGTACAATTAAAGGAACAAGCATACCTGTTACCAAATATCCTTCCTCCACCTCATGGCCTTTGATTATTGCAAATATAAATTCGACACCCAATCCAACTCCGTATGAAACAACAACCAAGGGCAGAATTGTAATAGCTCCCAGGATAAAATTGTCCCATGTTAAAAAGTGTTCCCAAATAGAAAATTCAGCAGGAAAGCCGCTGATAGCCGAATAATGTTGATAACCTGCATTGAACATCCCGAACAATAACACTGGCACCAAAGCCATAATAACCATGTTCATGGTCCGTTTTAAGTCATCTGCTCCTCGAACGTGGGAACCTGAATGGGTAGTTTCATTCGGCATGTACAAAAATGTATGAATTGCGTTGAATCCAGGTGCCATCTTTTTGCCTTTGTACTTTTCCTTTAAAATGTGCAATCTCCTTTTTAGTTGTAAGCTCATCTTTTATCCTATTTCTTTTTGCAATAAGTCTAATCCTTCACGAATAATTTGTTGATGGGGTTGCTTGGATATACAAATAAATTCAGTCAACGAAAAATCTTCTGGAACCACTTCATAAAGCCCCAATTGTTCCATCTCATCCAAATCCTTTACCATACAAGCCTTTAGCAATTGTAACGGATAAATATCCATCGGAAAGACCTCTTCATACCCTCCCGTAACCACAAATGCACGGTGTTCTCCATTTGTATTTGTAGTAAGGGCGTATTTTTTATTGGGGAATAACCATGAAAAAGTCAACGCCCTAGTTGAGGATATCTTATTAAAAACAGGTTTGGTCCATCCAAAAAGTTCATAATCATCGCCTTCCGGAATAGCTGTCACCGTGTTGTTGTAAAAACCAAGGTGACCGTCCTGTCGAGATTTTGAGCCTGTTAAAACATCGCCGTTTATGACCCTGAATTTCTTCATATTAACCCCACTTGCATAGAGAAAAGTAGCAACTTCGGCGCCAATTTTTGTTGTATAATATTTAGGGGATTTCACAACTGAACCAGCCAAAGCAATCGTACGTTCTGCATTGAATTTTCCAGTCAATAACAATTCGCCGATTATAATTAAATCCTGTGGAGTTACGGTCCAAACTACCTCCCCTTTGTTTATTGGGTCTACCCTATTAATCTGGGTTCCCACCAAACCTGCAGGATGCGGTCCTGATACTTTATGTAGCACAATCCCATCTAGACCTGCCAGCGGTGATGGGGATGATTTGCCTACCGATACATGCACCTTACCCGGTGTAACCTTGCCTAAAGCAGTTACCGCAGCTTGCAGCATAGCCTCTTTTCCTTGTAAAACGTAATCCAATTCAGCAGCTAAAGGAGCTGTTGTATAACCAGAGATAAATATTGCTTTTGGAGTAACATCAGGGTTTGCAACAATATCGTAAGGCCTTTGCTTAACAAAAGGCCAACAGCCCGATTTCAACAAATAGCTCTTTACGTCCTCTGCAGACGCATTTTCCACGTTAATGACCTTATGTTCAAAGTGTTCTTGACTCTTATCGGCGAGAATTTTCAACGATAAGATCTTTCTGCGAGACCCTCGTTCTATCTCGATCAGCTCCCCACTAACAGGGGAAACAAACAACATATCCTCGTAGTTTTTATTGTAAAACAGTCCCTCGCCAGCTTTGACCTCAGCACCTGGCTTCAACAACATTTTTGGTGTTATTCCGTGAAAATCTTGAAGATTTATTACGTAAACGTTACTTAATACGGCTTTGGATGTAGTCTGTTCTGCGGCACCGACAAGGTTAATGTTTAATCCTTTCTTAATTCGGATGTCTTTAGACATATAATGTAGACCTTAGATTAAAAAAATTTGAAGCAAATTTAGTATTTAAAAGAACGTATTCATAATTTTTGACTATAAATTTAGGCATTATATCGAGTTCGATTTTTTAGGCATGCATTTTGTTTACCTTTACGGCAAAAGCACAAAATAAATGCGAATAAGTCTATTACAGATTATTATTTTTCTTTTTGTTTCAACATTATTTTCACAGGTACAGGAAGAATTGGCCTCCCCTTCAAATATTAAATCCATCATCTTTAAAGGCCCTACTGAAGATCAATTTCCAATTGTACAATTAGGAGAGCCACTATTTTTGGAATTCGATGACCTTTTGGACCTTGAACAGGACTATTATTACAAAATAGTCCATTGTGATTACGATTGGACCCAATCAACACTTTTGAAATCACAGTATTTAAATGGAATTGACAATCAACGTATTATTAACTACCAAAATAGCTATAATACATTACAGCCATATTCCAATTACCAACTTACCATTCCGAACAACAACCTTCGTTTAAAAGTCAGTGGAAATTACCTCATTGAGGTTTATAACAATAATTATGAAATTCAGTTTTCA
>CAXMOE010000050.1:14788-15125 GCA_964194835.1 uncultured Flavobacteriaceae bacterium
TCTTACAAAACCACCATTGGCCCACGGCTCTATATAACATTGCACCCCAGTATACCCTTGGAAACCAATTGGTGTATAAATATGATCTGGAAACCAGTTTTTTTGGGGGAAATGAGTTTTTCAATTTCGACACCAAGGATCTAAGGGGGGCCAGTTCAGAAATTTCTTCGATAGAATTTAGGGATATATATCACCATTACTTGTTTTCAGATTACTATAGATTCGATAGACCGTATACTTATTACCCCGATATTAA
This sequence comes from uncultured Flavobacteriaceae bacterium, assembly GCA_964194835.1. GTDB lineage: Bacteria > Bacteroidota > Bacteroidia > Flavobacteriales > Flavobacteriaceae > CAXMOE01. The sequence continues at coordinate 15,045 of CAXMOE010000050.1, forward strand.
TGGTGATTTTGTGGTACGTACCTTTCAGGGCGATGAAGTATCACGGGAAGCGGAATATTCCAATATTCACTTTAAACTTCC
>CAXMOE010000051.1:0-365 GCA_964194835.1 uncultured Flavobacteriaceae bacterium
ATGGGAACTATAATTTATCTTGTAGAAAGTGATGAAGCAGGTTTTACAAGTATTCCCAGAAGCATTTATTGGGCCATTGTTACCTTGACTACGGTAGGATATGGTGATATTGCTCCACAGACGAGCTTGGGACAATTAATAGCAACCTTCGTAATGATTATGGGCTATGGGATTATTGCAGTGCCCACTGGAATTGTGACCGTCGAATTTTCCAAACAAGAAAAAGGAAAATTACAACACCTCAATACACAGGCCTGCCCCAGTTGTTCTTTGGCCGGACATCGAGACGATGCTTCCCACTGTTATAAATGTGGAAGTCAGTTATGATGAAGAATACCCTTGTAACTATTGTAGGCCCCACTGCA
>CAXMOE010000051.1:375-14859 GCA_964194835.1 uncultured Flavobacteriaceae bacterium
GGGAAAACCAACTTGGCTATAGCCATAGCGCAACATTTTGATACCGAAATAATATCAGCAGATTCCCGTCAATTTTACAAGGAAATGCTTATTGGAACAGCCGTTCCTACAAAGGAGGAATTAGATAGTGTTCCCCATCATTTCATTCAACATAAAAGTATTTTTAAGGAATATACTGTTGGGGATTTTGAAAAAGAGGCATTGGATCTTCTTGAAAATCTATTTCAACAAAACAACGTTGTTGTAATGGTTGGAGGCAGTGGACTTTATGTAGACGCAGTAACCAAAGGCTTGGACGAATTCCCAGCTATTGACCCTACAATACGTATTGGTCTTAATAAAACGTACCGTGAAGATGGCATAGTAGCATTACAAGACCAATTGACAGTACTGGACAAGGTGTATTGTTCCAAAGTTGATATGGAGAATCCCCATAGACTTATACGGGCTCTCGAGGTTTGTATTGGTACTGAAAAACCTTATTCTTCTTTTTTGAAGAAAAAAAATATAAAACGCCCTTTCAATACCATTACCGTGGGAATCAATGCTGAACGAAATATAATTTATGACCGTATAAATAATCGGGCAGACCTTATGATTAGCAAAGGCTTGCTGGATGAAGCAAAATCCCTCTATAATCACAAATCCTTAAACGCATTGCAAACCGTTGGATACAAAGAACTTTTTAATTATTTTGAGGGGAAATGTACCTTGGACCATGCAATTTCAGAAATTAAAAAAAACACCAGGAGATTTGCCAAACGACAACTCACTTGGTTTAAAAAAAACACAAATACCCTCTGGGTTGCCCATGATGATGACGTAGTGGGCATTATCGATAGCATTGAAAACAAATTAACATCAATCCCCAATGAATAATACCAGTCCACATATCTTTTATGTAATGGGGGTTTCAGGGGTTGGAAAATCAACCATTGGAAAATTACTTGCAGACACCCTTACACTTCCTTTTTTTGATGGAGACGATTACCATCCCAAATCCAATATTGCTAAATTGAAGGAAGGACATTCTTTAAATGACACGGATAGACACGGGTGGCTTCAAAAATTGAACGTAATTGCAAAAAAGCATAGCGATAATGGAGCAATTATTGTGTGTTCTGCTTTAAAGGAAAAGTACAGAACACTTTTAAAAAATGGTTTAGAGGATAAAGTTGTTTGGGTTTATTTGGAAGGCTCTTTTGATGAAATTATGGATAGACTTCAAAAAAGAAAGGGACATTTTATGCCCAGCAAACTATTAAAATCACAATTTGACACCTTGGAAGTACCTGAAAATGCCATTACCGTTCCTATTCACAATACACCAGAAAATATTGTTTCAGAAATTATAAATCAACTCCATAAAAAGTAAAGCAATGAACCCTATTTGAAAATAAAAAACCACCCAGTTGCACTGGATGGTTTTATTATGCAGTTATTTAACTTTACTATTCTGTTTTAATTACCAATCTAAATCCTTCACCATGAATATTTAAGATTTCGACAGTGTCGTCCCTCTTTAAATACTTGCGTAGTTTGGCAATATATACATCCATACTTCTGGAAGTGAAATAATTATCATCCCTCCATATTTTTGTTAATGCCAACTCCCTGGGCATCAAATCATTCTCATGCAACGCCAGAAGACGTAACAATTCATTTTCCTTGGGAGAGAGCTTTATGGACTCCTCATCTTTATATTTCAAGAATCTTAGTTTGGAATTTAAATGGAATCCACCAATAACAAACTCAAATTGCTTACTATCCGCCAAAGAATTCGATGCTTTTCTTTGAAGTATTGCTTTAAGTTTCATTAGCAATACTTCAGAATCGAAAGGTTTGTTCAAGTAATCATCAGCCCCTGCCTTATATCCCTTTAGGACGTCCTCTTTCATAGTCTTTGCTGTTAAAAAGACTATTGGTACGTGTTCATTCTTTTCACGAATTTCCTTAGCTAAAGTAAAACCATCTTTATAAGGCATCATTACATCCAAAATACAGACATCATAATTGTCTTTTTTGAATTTTTCGAAACCTTCCATTCCATTCTTTGCCAATGTTACATCAAATTCGTTCATCGACAAATAGTCCTTAAGTACAATTCCAAAATTGGGATCGTCTTCTACTAAAAGTATTTTCTTTTCTACTGTTTCCATAAATTTTAAATTAGAGGTAGTTTAATATAGAAAGTGCTACCCTTGCCTTTTTCACTTTCTGCATAAACCTCACCTTGGTGATCATCTACAATTTTTTTTACATAAGACAGCCCTAAGCCATGTCCTTTTACGTTGTGTATATTTCCTGTGTGTTCCCTATAGAACTTTTCAAAAACTTTATTCAGAACAGCTTTGCTCATCCCAGCTCCCTGGTCCTGTATTTTAATAATAATATAATTTTTTGCTTCCTCAGTGAACACATCAATTTTTGGTTCCTCCGGGGAATATTTTATGGCATTGTCCAAAACATTTACAATGACATTGGTAAAATGCATCTCATTGGCCAGAATCTCCGATCGAGTGGCCTCCAAATGTAAGTTAACATACCCTCCTCTATCCGCTACTATCAATTCAATATGGGCTATTGCATCCTGTATTATGTCGTGCACGTCTGCCCTATCCTTACTAATATCCAATTGATTCTTTTCCAATTTGGATATTCTCAGTACATTCTCCACCTGTGCGTGCATCCTTTTATTTTCGTCTTTTATCATCTGCAGATATCGTAATACCTTACTGTTATCGTCAATTATCTTGGGATTACGTATGGCCTCAACTGCCAAATTAATAGTAGCAATTGGTGTTTTAAACTCATGCGTCATATTATTTATAAAATCCGATTTAATTTCAGATATCTGTTTCTGCCGTATTAATTGGTAAATAGCTCCAGCATAGGCCACAACAATCACAAAGGTGAAAAGCAGTGACAAAATCGCCATTCCCAAAATAGACTGTAACAAAAATTTCTCCCTTTTTGGGAAGGAAATCAAAAGTGAAAACTCTGTTCTCCCTTCACTATCCTTAAAAATTGGGGAATTGTACAGTGCCTTATTAGAAATCTTAAATTTTCTAGATTTCACCTTGGTGGGCAAGCCCTTACTGTACACTCCATATTCATAGTCGATATCTATTCTTCTATTTTGAAGTTCACGGGTCAAAAGCAATTCGATTTCCTGTTTGGATATCCTTTTATGAATTGGAATTGATTTGACATTTTCCCTAAAAACATCATTAAATATAGCTTGGTCTATACTTGATAAACCGCCAATCTTTTCCAACTTTTGGACAGGATTAAGTCTATATTGCTTTCCATCCAGCCCGTATTCTTCCTTAAAAACGGCTTTGGTACGCTTACTTGTATAGCTTTTAAGGACGGTGGTATCATCACTTATGCTATTTTCAAAGAACGTGGAGGCTACATCATAATCCTCTTCAAGAATTCCATGAGAATAAAACAGTATCTCGTCAGAATTAATATCTCTATCAACAAAAAAGAAATTCCTGAAATGTGAGCTTTTGGGTTCACCTATACTATCCTTCAGTTTTAAAAAACTGTCAAAATAATTTTGAATTTCCCTATCCTCTATTTTATCGGTTACCTTGTTCAAAACTTCGGATACCGCGTTGGAAAATTGTTCCTCCTTATCCTCAACGGATCTTTTTATCCAGTAACCTTGTACAAAAATAATCCCAATAAGAGAAAGACTCATTAAGATGACCAGAAGAACAAATAACCTCTTATTCATTTTAAAGCAAAATTAGAAATTTAACATTTGGCTGATTGCTCATTTAACCTAACCTTAACAAAAATGTTAAAATTTGAAGGTTAATCCAACTCATGAAGGATTAGATTATGGATTTCCTTAACTTTTATTTCAGTCGTTTCGAGATCTATATTTTCAATCACATAATCTGATAGTTCTCTTTTTTTACTGTCACTCCATTGGTTTTTCATTCTAGTAATTATCTCTTCTTTAGAGCTAGCATCCCTATCCATAATTCTCTGAATACGAGACTGTTGAGGCGCAGTAATTAATATTATTTTATCGTAATTCCTGTACGAAGAATTTTCAAAAAGGATAGCAGCTTCCTGAATTACATATGGCGTTTCTCTTTTTTGCACCCATTGTATAAAGTGTTTTTTAACCGCTGGATGTACAATATTGTTCAACTTTTCAAGTAAATCCTTATTTCTAAAAATGACATTGGAAATGTACTTTTTGTTTAACTTTTTTCCTAGGTAAGCTTCTTTGCCCAACAATTCAATAATTGCTTTTTTAATGATTTTTGAAGATTCCATCAAGTCTTTGGCTTCCTTATCGGAATTGTAAATCGGGATACCTAAGTCCCTAAACATACTGCCCACGGTTGTTTTACCACTACCTATCCCTCCTGTTAATCCTACAATCATCATTCCCTTTTCAAAATATATTCGACTTGGGTTTCCAAAGGAACAGCACTATTTATATTATTCGGTCTTTTCCTCAATTCCAAGGTAAGTGTATTCGAAGAATTTCCAATTATTGAGTTATAATCCGCAATAAGTTGAAAATCGCTAGCATTCAATTCCTTGAGTTGGTCTATTTTAGCCTTACACAAAACAGAAACAGAGTTGGGAAAAGTATTAATTTGAACTCCTTGGGGAAGGTTAATTACCTCAACGGGCACAATAATGATCTGCTCAGAAAATCGGGATACCTTACCCGATATCGAAACCGAAGTTTCAGAAAAAGTTGTATTTATCAATTCCGTGGGTTTATACAAGTTTACCCTATTCGAAAAATCCGATGTCAAAAGTGGTATAACCAGTTCCTCAGTCTGTACCACATCAATACTGTCCAATTCATTTTTTGGGCCGGTTATAGTTATAACATTTGGTGCCATTATTAATTCACCATCCAGTAAATAATTCGGGGCCAAGTTAATATCAACTCTCGATTTAATGGGAACTTCCTTGGAATATATCTTATAAAAGTCAAAGTAAAGCGTATCAGAGTCAATATCCAAAAGGGTCATTGCGCTAGACAATTGTTTTTCAATCTGCTTTCTGTACACACCGTGGGGAACGTAATAGGTAGATCTTGTGCTTTCCAATGAAGACAGGTCTATCTTTACCTTCTTGCGACTGAAGTTAAACGCTAAAAATTGAAATCCGCTCGCTTTTAATTTTACATCTATATCTTCCTTTGACACATTTGTCAAAATTAGGCTGTCGGGCACATTACTGTACTCAAGGTTAAAATTAGCAGAACTAGTGTAGGATTCAGATAAGTTACTGATAAACCATGCCAAAAATGAACATAGTAAAAACAGTAGAAAAATTTTTACTTTTCTTTTATTAAGCCCACTTTTAATTTTATTAATCACACTACAAATTAGTTTTAAAAAACAACTTAGGAAACAATTCTTGAGGGTTTTTTTTGCTACTGTTGATCAAAATGGTCGATTTTATAAAACCATATCCATATCCAATAAACTGAATCGTCGTCGCAACCAAGGACAACAGTGCTACGGGGAGGTTTTTATTTTTCACTAAAGAATCTGTAAAAACCATTACAAAATATACTGCAAAGACAAATAAAGGAACATTTAGTAAGCTCGTTGCATCATAAAAAAATAAAACTAATGATATTAAAAAGCCCAAACAAAACAGAGTCGGGAACCAATAGGTAACTTTTGAGGTCTCTGGATACCGTTGATTAAGTATAGGTCTTACCATTCCAAATTTATTTACCTGAATAAAAAACTTTTTCCAATCAATTCGCCGTTTATGGTATACAAAGGCTTCTGGAATTAGTTTGGTTTCATATCCCATGTTCCAAATTCGAATTGTAAGGTCAGGGTCTTCACCTGGGTGCATATTCCCATAACCCTTGGTTGCTTTGAACGCTTTTTCTGAAATCCCCATATTAAAACTACGGGGTTGGAATTTATTCACGGAAGATTTGTTACCTCGTATCCCTCCTGTGGTAAGAACAGAAGTCATGGCGTAATTTATGGCTTTCTGAACATGGCTGAACGAAGCGTGAGTTGTATCTGGACCTCCAAAACAGTGTACAAAATCTTTATGAAGCGAGGTCTCTACAGCCTTCAAATAATGAGGAGGAAGCATGCAGTCGGAATCCAATACTATAAAATAATTGCCCTTGGCCTGTTGCATTCCAAAATTTCGGGAATCTCCAGGACCAGTGTTCTTTTTTCTTAAATATGTAATTTGAAGTAGATCCTTAAATTTCTCAACAATCTCATCCGAACTTTGTGTTGAACCGTCCTCCACCAAAACAATTTCAAAAGCTTTTTCATAAGTCTGCTGCACAAGACTTTCCAACAATTCCCCGATTTCATCAGGTCTGTTATAAACGGGTACTATGACGGAAAAAGACAAATCCATTAATTGGTGCTGTAAAAATAAAAGCCATCCGCTCTTAGGGATGGCTTTTATGATATTTGCAATGTATTACTCGGTAAATTGTTCTATGACCTCCTGGCTAACACCTGTATTGGAGAAACCTCCATCATGGAAAAGATTCTGCATGGTCACTTTCTTTGTTAAATCTGAAAACAAGGAAATGGTATAATCGGCACAATCCTGAGCAGAAGCATTTCCTAAAGGGGACATTTTATCAGCGTACGCAAGGAATCCTTCAAATCCTTTTACACCACTTCCTGCAGTGGTAGGAGTTGGAGACTGTGAAATTGTATTGACCCTTACTCTCTTTTCCTTTCCGAAGAAGTACCCAAAACTCCGGGCTACAGATTCCAAATAGGCCTTATTGTCTGCCATATCATTATAGTCTGGGAAAGTTCTTTGAGCAGCCATGTAAGTTAACGCCACTATACTCCCCCACTCATTCATGGCCTCTGCCTTATAAAGACCCTGCATTACCTTATGAAAAGAAAGTGCTGATACATCCCATCCTTTGGCCGTAAAATCATATTTTTCATCCGTATATGCTCTGCCTTTGCGCACATTAACAGACATTCCAATGGAATGTAATACAAAATCGATTTTTCCACCAAGAATTTCCATCGATTTCGAAATTAAATTACTCAAATCTTCCTCGCTTGTAGCATCAGCAGGCACAATCTCCGACCCCGTTTTTTTAGCCAATTCGCTAATTTGCCCCATGCGCATGGCAATGGGAGCATTCGTCAACACAAATGTGCCACCTTCCTCATGTACGCGTTCTGCCGTTTTCCAAGCAATTGAGTTTTCATCCAATGCTCCGAAAATAATCCCTTTCTTTCCCTTTAATAAATTGTATGCCATGTTCTATTGTTTTCCTTGGTTGATATTGTGTTCAAAGATATCTAAAAATACTTAATTCAATAATTGTCTTGCATGTGCCATTGCAGAATCTGATAACGCCTTGCCGCCAAGCATTTCAGCCAGTTCCATTACTCTTTCGTCCCGTGATAATTTTTTCATTTTTGTGTTGGTAACTTCGCCACCCTCTTCTTTGTACACTTTAAAATGATGATCCCCTTTGGAGGCAACTTGTGGTAAATGGGTTATTGAAAAGATTTGCATAGTAGTACTCATTTCTTGCATTATATCTCCCATGCGATTCGATATTTCCCCTGATACACCAGTATCTATTTCATCAAACATCAATGTGGGCAATTGTTCATATTTCGCAAGTATAGATTTTATAGTCAGCATAATTCGAGACAGTTCCCCTCCTGATGCTACCTTTTTCAGCACTCCATAATCTACCCCCTTGTTGGCAGAAAATAGGAATTCCAAATCATCTTTTCCGTTGTTTCCAAATTTAGAAGCGGCATGTAGTGCAATATTAAAAGAAACGCTAGGCATCCCTAACGAAACCAAGGTTTCTTCCAACTGTTGCTGCAATTTTGGAATGGCCTCATTTCTTCGAGCTGTGAGCAAACCGGCCACTTTTTTCAATGCCTTCTCCAACACCAATAATTCTTCTTCCTTTTCCTTAATTGTTGATTCAATATTTTCTGTAGCACTTACTTTTTCCATCAATTGTGCCTTAATGCCAATCAACTCGGATACATCATTAGCATTATGTTTTTTTTGCAAGTCGTATAACAATTGGAGCTGTGCATTCACTTCTTCCAATAACTGGGGGTTCACTTCCACACCTTCTTGAAACTCCTGCAATTCATTTGCAATATCATCCATTTCAATAAAAGTAGATTGTATCCGAGCATCCAATGTCTTAAACTGGGTTCCAAAAGCAGCTAATTTATTAGAAGCATGCTTTAATTCTGTCATTAGATTTAGAATACCAATCTGATCTTCATTTAATAGCTGATATCCCTTGGACAATTGATCCATAATGGCCTCAACATTGTTCAATTGCTCGTATTGTTCCTCCAAAGTTATTTGGATACCTTCTGTAAGCGGAGCCGCCTGTAATTCTTTCAATAAAAAGCTATTGTAATCTTGCTCTTTTGTTGCATTATTTTGAAAATCAATTAGTTGGACCAATTCTTTTGATGTAGATTGGTAATGCTTCAGTTTATTGACATAGTCTGAAAGAATAGAACTGTTGTTTGCCAAAGCATCGATTACTTTCAATTGGAAATCATTATCCGTTAATTCCAATGTCTGGTGTTGGGAGTGGACGTCAATCAGTCTATCACCCAATTGGGATAAACTACTTAAGACCGTGGGTGAATCATTCACAAACGCCCTTGATTTACCACTGGGCAATATTTCACGCCTGATTATAGTAATGGGGTCATAATCCAGATCATGTTCCTCAAAAAATGGTTGTAGACCATATTTGCCAACTTCAAACTCCGCTTCTACGATACATTTTTTTTTATTATCCCTAAGCGAAGATAAGTCCGCACGTTTTCCAAGCACAAGCGACAATCCTCCCAGTAATATAGATTTACCAGCTCCCGTTTCTCCTGTTATAACAGTGAACCCGTTGGTGAAGCCAACATCTAAATGGTTTATTAACGCGTAATTTTTTATGGAGAGTTTAGTGAGCAATGTATTATTTCAATTATTGCTGTAAAGATAAATTATATTCTACTGCAAAAAAATTGAGCTCAATATTTTATTTCATTCCAAGTGCTGGAATAAAATGGGGCTATATTAGTAAGGGTTTCCTTCAACTTTACAATATCTACTTTAGGGCCATCGGAAAATATATTTCGAATTTCTTCAGATTTGGCATCAAAAAATATCTGTATCAAAAATGCGTTGGGACGACGTTTTATCAAGGTTTCGAACAGACGCATGGTTCCCGAAATTATTTGCTTACCAGTACTGTTATTATCTGCCAAAATATCCAATCCCTTTCTATGATAATTATACATGGCAATCCTATATTCCCTAAAAGTGTTGGAGAGTAGGTTATCTACCAGTTCAAAACGAGTTCTTCCAGAGCTCGATTGGCTCCATCCTGCAAAATTACTCCCTTGTGCACGAGTTACAATAGCTTGGGCTTTCCTATAATTTTCATTGCCACCTTCCAAGGTATAGGTATCTGCATCCAGTCCTAAAATGACATATACATAATAGGAGATTACGCCAACCAAATTGGAATCGAACACATTTTCATTGTAAACCAAGGGCTGAAACTCAATATATTCGAAATTAAACTGATTATCCTTATAATTCAATATAGAACTTTCATAGGAGGTATTAAAAACCGGTCTTGAAGATTGTATTTGTATACTGGCTTTAAATCTATTGGACTCATATTCAGTGATAGTAATAAACATTCTTGCATTTACACGTTCATTTTCCTTGTAAATCCGATTGGTCCATTTGTTCTTGTTTACTAAATCGTTCAGGGAGCGTTCCAAGGTTTTAAATATTTGTTGATTGGTCTGGCCTACCTGGTCCGAATTAACAGTTACCACACAGTTTAATTCCTGTGCTCCAAGGGAAATGGAAAAGGCAGCACAAATAATCGCTATAAATAAATTACGCATGGATCCTGCTGATTATTTCGTTTAAGATGTCCGAGGCGACCTCTGCCTTGGTTTTTAAATCAAACGTTTTAATATGTAAATTCTTATCTATGAATGATATTTTGTTAGTAGGTTTCCCAAAACCTGCTCCAGAATCGTTCAAAGAATTTAGGACAATGGCATCCAAATTTTTATTTTTTAGTTTTCCTATGGCATTTTCAACCTCATTTTCAGTCTCCAAGGCAAAACCAACCAAAAATTGTTTTTTCTTCTGCTCACCTAAAGACAAAAGAATGTCTTTGTTCTTAACGAGTTCGATGATCAATTGTGACTCTTGCTTTTTTATCTTTTGACCTGCTATTGTCCTGGGCCTATAATCTGCAACAGCCGCAGCGCAAATTACAATATCAGTATCAATAAAATTTTTGTGTGTCGCATCATACATTTCATCTGCAGAAACCACCCTTTTTACAGCTATCAAAAGATGATCGATAGACAAATGGGATGGACCCGATATCAAAAGTACCTCGGCCCCAAGATTTGCCGCCGCCTTCGCAAGTTCGTAACCCATTAAGCCGGAAGAATGGTTTCCAATAAATCGGACAGGGTCTATAGCTTCATAGGTAGGTCCAGCGGTTATCAATACTTTTTTTCCATATAAGGGTAGTCCCTTTGAAAGGTAATCCTTTATGAACACAATTATATTTTCTGGTTCTGCCATCCTTCCTTCCCCATGGAGTCCACTTGCGAGTTCACCGGATGTTGCAGGGATCATGATATTCCCAAAAGATTGTAATTTATCGAATGAATCTTTGGAAGACGGATGTTTGTACATGTCCAAATCCATTGCCGGTGCAAACAAAACAGGGCATTTGGCAGAGAGATAAGTTGCCAACAACAGATTATCACAGGTCCCATTGGCCATTTTGGACAGTGTATTGGCGGTAGCGGGTGCAATGAGCATCAAATCTGCCCAAAGACCTAGCTCAACATGGTTGTTCCAAGAGGTACTACCTTCCTCTTCGTCATTCACAAATGAAGATAATACAGGGTTTTTGGAAAGTGTAGAAAGCGTCAGGGGAGAAACAAAAGAGCTGGCACTCTCCGTTAAAATTACTTTAACATTGGCGCCAGCTTTAATAAGTAATCGTACGAGAAATGTTGTTTTATAGGCCGCAATACCCCCTGTTATGCCCAAAAGGATATTTTTACCGCCCAACATTACTTAAACGTCTTTCTCTGTATTCCTGTGGTAAATTTTATCCTCTAACCACTCCATAACTGCCAAAGCATGTGGTTTAGGCAACTTTTCATAGAACTTTGAAACCTCTATCTGCTCTTTGTTTTCAAAAACCTCTTCCAAACTGTCGCTATATGTAGCAAACTCTTCAAGCTTTTCCAAAAGTTCTTTTTTAATTTCAGAGTTGATCTGTATTGCTCTTTTGGCAGTTATAGATATAGCTTCATAAATATTTCCTGTTTTTGAATCAAACTCGTTTTTGTTAAGTGTAACTGTTGAAACAGGAGCTTTTGAATTTTTTAAATCGTTCATATTCATCTCAATAAAGATTAATTATTTGGAATAGTTCTGTAATTCTCTTTCTATTTTTTCCATCAAGTTATCCGCTTTTTTGGTATACTTGGTTTCAGGAAAATATTTTCTCAAATTAGTATAGGCCACTTTCGCGTCCTTCAATCTTTGTTCCTTTTTGTTTTCAAAGCTATTCATTGCAATATTAGTAGTAGCTTCCAATTTGTAAAACATGGCATCCTCTCGATAAATGGATCCTGGATGATCAGATACAAAATTATCCAAAGAAGCTACCGCGGATACTAAAAGTTCGTAGTTGAATTCGCCAAGACTATTGAATTGCTTCGCGATTTCAATTGCCTTTTTTTCTTTTTTTGTGGTCAATTCCTTGGCCATTTTGTTGGCTTCAGCAAAAAACTCGGAATCAGGATAGGTATTGATGAAATTCTGTAATTTTTGTAGGGCCTTATCGGTATCCGTTTGATCCAAAGAATATTTTTGCCCCTATAAAAGCAGCTTCCTGTATTTTATCACTTTTTGGATAAGACTTTAAAAAACGTTCAAACTGGTAACCTGCGAAATTGTAGTCTTTAATCTGAAAATATGTATCGGCATAAAAAAACATAACACGTTCTCCCTGAGGCTTCCCAACATATTTGGGTGCTATTTGCTCAAAGATACGATTAGCCTTTTTATAATTCTCTTCCTTATACAATTTCTCTGCCAAATCATATTTAGCTTTTACATCCTCATTTTTAAGTACTTTTTGGTACTCACTACATGAATGTAAAACAACGATCAAAAGTAATAGGGAAAAAAGTCGCCTCATTTTTAAAAACATTTTGCAAAATTAAGGATTATTAACGGATATAAAAAACATTTTTATCCCGCTAAAATAGTGCCGTGATCGGGTTTCAACAACCTTTTTAGCTAAGATTTAACGTTGTGTTCCGGAACCCTAAGGATACTAGGATTTAAAAATGTTAGGCATGCGCTTTGGCAAATGGTTTCACAAAAGCAGCAATTTTCTCTTTTAGTGAAGCGGTGGCTTCCATTAAGGGCAGACGAACTGTAGCGTTGGAAATCCCCAGAGTTTCAAAAATTGTTTTTATCCCAGCAGGATTCCCTTCTTGAAAAATAAGATCAATGCCTTCCTGCAATTGATAATGAATCTTATATGCGTTGTCTACATCCCCTTGCAAACCAAATTGGATCATTCTGGTGAATTCAACGGGAAGTCCCTGCCCCAGAACGGAAATTACGCCAGTTCCTCCTGCCAAAACAGTTGGCAAAGCTATAGAATCCTCTCCAGAAATTACCTGAAATTCTTTGGGTGAATCTTTTATTATGCGCATTACCTGAACAATATCACCAGATGCTTCCTTAACACCTACTATATTGTCAAAATCATTGGCGAGTCGTATTAAAGTTTCTGACAACACATTGCTCCCTGTCCTGCCTGGAACGTTATATACAATTATTGGTTTTGGGGCTACCGTGGCTATTGCCTTGAAATGCTGATATATTCCTTCCTGAGTAGGCTTATTATAGTAGGGAGATACCGAAAGTAGAGCCATATAATTCGATAAATCCAATTCCTGTAACTCAGCAATTACAGCTGTGGTATTGTTTCCTCCAACTCCCAATATTAAAGGCAATCTACCCAAATTGGCTGCAACCACCGTATCCATGACCAGCTGTTTTTCGACTTTGGTCAAGGTTGCCGCCTCTCCCGTGGTCCCTAAAACCACCAGATAGTCTACACCACCATCTATACAATAACGAACAATGTCTTGCAAAGCATCAACATCAATCGATAAATCTTTATTAAAAGGGGTGATCAAAGCAACACCCACTCCACCTAACTGTTCCATCATTTAATTTCATTTAGAACAACAAGATACTTTTGAAGTTCTTTTTTAAATGTTTTAAAATCCTTCATGGAGGTATTCAAAATTAAATCGTTCAAATTTTTATCAACCTCCCCAAAACCAACATTAATTCTAGCCCTGGTCTTCAATGTCATTAACTTCATTAATAAATTATCCTCCGTATAATAGTTAATCAACATATCATATTCCCTGTTCAGGAATTCCAAGGCGTAACTATTTTCAATTGCGCCTCCCCACCCTAAATCTTTGTCCGAAAACACCGGGGTGGCATAGGGAGAATTTTTGTCGTAAAAACTCTTATACCCTATTATCTTAACTGCATTTGGCCTTAAAGAATATTCATCCACCAACCCATAAAATAATTCCACATTATCAAACTTGTCTAAATCCACAATACAGCCAATAGATGTTATGCCTTTACTGCGCTGAATCCGAGATGGTGGCTTTTTTAATTCCTCCTTCAAATATTTAAGTCCGGATTTGTGCTTAAATTTATCTTTAAGTCCCTTTAAAAACATGTATTTTTACGTTTATACAAATGTAAAAAATATCCATGCAATAATAATACGAAGATAAAAACTATATGATTTTAAAAATAAAACATTTTGTTGTATTTATAACAATTGTATTTTTCTATTCCTGTACCGAGAAAAAACAATACCTCTCAGGAATTGAAGGCAAAAAACTGGAAATCAATAACACCTTGTCCGAAGTTGATTCAATTACATCTTTTGTGTCGCCCTTCAGAAAGCGTATTAATGAAGTTTTGGACAGTGCTTTGGCTTATGCTCCCAAGATGATTACCAAGAATGATGGCAAATACAACACAACGGCTGGAAACTTAATGGCGGATGTTGTTTTGATACAATCCAACCCCATTTTTAAGGGACGTACAGGCAAGGATATCGACTTCGTAGTTTTGAACCATGGAGGCATTCGCTCCATTATCTCCCAAGGAAACATAACTGCTAGGACCGCCTATGAAGTAATGCCTTTTGAGAATATAATTGTGGTCGTAGAATTAAAAGGGAAATCCGTAAGAGACTTGATTTCATTTTTAATTAATGAGGGTCGCCCCCATCCTATTGCCGGATTGCAAATTGTGTTGGATAAGGATAATAATCTCCAATCAGTAAATATTCAGGGGAAACCGTTTGAT
>CAXMOE010000052.1:0-14645 GCA_964194835.1 uncultured Flavobacteriaceae bacterium
TATACATAAGTCCGTCTACCGAATTGTTAAAAAGGGGATCCACATTAAATGCGACAACTTTCGCGTTTTGCTTAATATATTTTTTGATCAATACTGGTAATCTTAGACTACCAGGTTCAACTTCGTCAATGAGCTTATCAAATTTATTTAAATCAGCTTGGGTCTCGTCAAACACAAACTCCTTATCTGCGTCGTTAAGTTTTACTTTAAACTCTTTTTTGGGTCTAATATATTGGGCCACATAAGGATCCCAGTAATTAGATTTCATAAACTCGATCATCAAGGACTTGGAAAAGTTCGAAAATTGGTTGCTAATGCTCACCCCTCCTATCAAATACTTGTGCTCGGGATGCCTCAAAGTAGTATGCACTATTCCCTTCCACAATAAGAATAACGGCATGGGTTTTTGCTGATATTCTTTTATGATATACGCTCTTCCCATTTCTATGGAATTTTGCATCATGCCGTATAGCTCAGGTTCAACCCTAAAAAGATCTTGGAGATAAAATCCGTCGATTCCAAATTCTGCAAAAATTTCAGACCCCATACCCATACGGTAGGCACCCACAATAGACTTGTCTTGATCGTCCCAAAGAAACAAATGGTGGTAATAGGAATCAAACTTATCCAAATCTATGGCGTTGTTGGTTCCTTCCCCTATGGCCCTAAAGGTAACTTCGCGTTGCCTCCCAATTTCCTTCAAAATAAAGGGCATATCTTTTTCCTTTGCTAAAAAAACCTCATAATTTTTACTCTGCAGCAATCTACAGTCTTTTTCCCTTAATTTTTCAATTTCACCCTGAATTACCTCAGTTCGCACAGCAGAGGCAATCTTTCTTTGTGGCTTGGGAATTTTAAGGCTAGTAGGGACCATATCCAATAGACTTTCCTTATCGTATGCATTGGAGAGAATATATGTTTTCTTCCTCAAAAGATCGGTAAAATCTTCAAGGCTCTCTTGTTCATTTTGCACCTTAACCGGTATAGGTTGTCCAATTCTAACCTTGATGAGCCTATTTCTTTGAGATGTAACTTCGGATGGTAATTTCGCCGTTCTAAATACATCGCTGATCTTGGACAAACGATAGAACAATCTACTGTTTTTAGCATGAAAATAAATCGGCACAACCGGCACCTCTGCCCTTCGAATGAGTTTTAATGCTGCTTCTTCCCAAGGTCTGTCCACAATTAATTTGCCATCCTTATAAGTAGATACTTCCCCCGCAGGGAAAATACCCAATGGATGACCTTCCTTTAAATGCATCAATGCATTTTTGAAGCTAGAAATACTGCTTTTGGCATCTCTATGGTTTTCAAAAGGATTTACTGGCATTATAAAGTCAGCCATAGGCTCCACCCTATGCAACAAAAAATTGGCTATGATTTTAAAATCCGAACGATGTTGTAATAATAGTTTTAATAGTAGCACCCCATCAATACCACCCAGTGGATGGTTCGATATGGTTATATAAGCCCCTTGCTTTGGCAAACGCTTAAAGTCCTCCTCAGGAATGTCAAAATTTATTTCATAGTGCTCTAAAATAGCATCCAAAAAATCGACGCCTTGCAAGTGCTTATGACGATCATAGAAACTATTGATACTGGATATTTTGGTTACTTTCATCAGGATCCAACCCATAATAGTTCCCAAAAATCCGTACCTGTGTAGGTTAATCGCCTTGGCTACCTCCTTTGCGGTCACTAAACCCATATAATATAGAAATTAGGTATGCGTAAATATAGGGAAATCCCCAATGGCATAGGTATAAAATTACTGGCTTCAATGGTAATTCACGAAGTTATTTCACCACAAGTTGTACGGTTTCCTTACCCCTTTGTTCCAAGAGAATTTCCTTTCCTTTTTGCAACGATGTAATGGCCTCAGTATTAAAGTGTCTGATGGTATACAAGGAAACTCCTTCATGATGTACAACTTTGAACCTACTTTTTAATTGGTTCAATAAATCTTGTAACCTGCCAAATTTATTATCCACACATACAGAAAAACTAATGGCCGAATTTTGAATCAGATCTACTTTCATTTTATAATCGTGCAACAACTTAAAAAGCTCACTAATGCTATCCTCCACAATAAATGAAAAATCCAAAGAAGAAAGTTTCATCAACACTTGGTCTTTTTTAACAATGAAGCAAGGGATTTCGGGTTCCATGCCTACACCTTTGCCCACAATTGTCCCTTCACCTTTTGGGTCAATAAACGATTTTACATTTAGTGCAATTTCCTTTCGCTGTAATGGTTGAAGTGTTTTAGGGTGTATTACCGATGCTCCATAAAATGCTAATTCTATGGCCTCAAGATAGGATATCTTGTGCAACAATTGGGCATGTTCAAAATACCTGGGATCAGCATTCAAAACTCCCGGTACATCTTTCCAAATGGTGACCATATCCGCGTTGAGACAATAGGCCAAAATTGCGGCCGTATAATCTGACCCTTCCCTTCCCAATGTGGTGGTGAAGTTATTATTATCACTACCAAGAAAACCCTGTGTAATATAAAGCTTGCTTTTATCGATTCCCTGGGAAACACTTTGCTGTGTTTTTTCCCAGTTGACCATGGCGTCCCTATAGTTGTTATCGGTCTTTATAAAATCACGGACATCCAACCAAGTATTCTTAATACCCTCCTCATTGAGATAGGCACTCAATATAGTGGTGGAAACCAATTCTCCGTATCCCACTACCTGGTCGTATACAAAATTATAATTGGGTGATTTGTTCCATGCTAAAAAGCCCTGTACTTCAATAAACAAATCTTTGATCAGGTTAAAAACTGGATGTTTGTCATTTGTAAACAGATCAATTAAAATTCCATTATGGTAGGCCGCTACTTTTTGAAGTGCAGACGGTAAATAATCCTTATCCTCAAAATAGGCATCTATCACATCTTCCATGGCATTGGTCATCTTTCCCATGGCAGATACTACCAGTAAAGTGTTTTCATGACCCACTTCCTTTAAGACGGTTACCAAGTTTTTTACTCCATCGGCATCTTTTACAGACGCTCCTCCAAATTTGAAAATCCTCATAAATTATCTATAAATTTTTGTATTGCTTTTTCACTTAAATGTACCACATCCCAATCTCGCATTACATGAGCACCTTTGCTCTCATAAAAATTAATTGCAGGTTCATTCCAATCCAATACCTCCCAACAAATTCGCTTAACACCCAATGTGTGTCCGTACTTAACCACTTCTGCCAACAAGGCACTGCCCAATCCGCTTCCTCGCATCTTTTCGGTAACTATTAAATCCTCCAAATGCAGTATCGGTCCTTTCCAGGTGGAATATCGTGGATATACCAAAGCTGTACCCACAATATCCCCGTTGGACTCACCAACAAAGCAGTGATACAGTTTTTTTTTGCCAAAACCATCCTTGGTCAGGTTTTCTGTGGTTACTTCCACGGCGTTGGTTTCCTTTTCAAAAGCAGCCAGTTCCTTTATCAGCTCCAATACCTGAGCCATATCAGCGGCTGTAGCTTCTCGAATCGTATATTCCATTTGTTACAAATAAAACACAAAGTTATAAATTTAAAAAACTAAACATTTACGAAAACGTTATAGTTTCACAAATTAATCGATATTTGTACCTAAATTATACCAAATGAATTTCTAAATGGTAAAATCTAGGTTTAATTGTTTTTAAGGCTTATATAACCTCTCTTTTCTAATTGGGGTTCTAAAGTAAAGAAGCGGGAAATTAAGCTAATATTAAACAGCAAAACAACCCTTATATAGATTTTTATTTTAAGTAAATACGCTTGCAGCAATGGACAAAAAAAATAAGACGCTTGGTGAATTCATCATTGAAAACCAGTCTTCATTCCAATATTCTTCCGGAGAGTTATCCAAACTCATCAACGCCCTCCGTCTCGCTGCAAAAGTAGTGAACCACGAAGTGAACAAGGCTGGACTTATCGATATTTTGGGGACTGCCGGGGACACTAACATTCAAGGTGAGGACCAACAAAAGTTGGATGTTTTGGCCAATGAGAAATTTATTCAAACTTTAAAGAACCGAGAAATCGTTTGCGGTATTGCTTCTGAGGAAGAAGACCATTTTATTAGTATCAACAGTAATGACAATCAGCACCAGAATAAATATGTAGTATTGATCGATCCTTTGGATGGCTCGTCTAATATAGATGTAAATGTATCGGTCGGGACCATCTTTTCCATTTACAGAAGAATCACCCCGGTGGGAACACCGGTTACCTTGGAAGATTTTTTGCAGCCCGGAAGAAATCAGGTAGCAGCAGGTTATATCATATACGGAACCTCTACCATGTTAGTCTATACTACAGGAGACGGTGTAAATGGTTTTACCTTAAACCCTGCCATTGGCACTTTTTATCTCTCCCACCCCAATATGCAATATCCTGAAGCCGGGAAAATTTACTCCGTAAATGAAGGAAATTACATTCATTTCCCACAAGGGGTTAAGGATTATATTAAATACTGCCAAAAAGAGGAAGATGATCGACCCTATACTTCACGGTACATTGGTTCTTTAGTTTCTGATTTTCATAGGAATATGATAAAAGGGGGCATTTATATGTATCCCAAAAGCAATTTGGCCTCCGACGGAAAACTGCGGCTATTATACGAATGCAATCCCATAGCCTTTATCGCAGAGCAGGCCAATGGCAAAGCCAGTAATGGTTACCATCCTATTATGGATATTCAACCAACCGAGTTACATCAACGTATCCCTTTCTTCTGTGGTAGCAGAAAAATGGTGGATAAGGCCGAAGAATTTATGGCCAAATACATTTGAAAATAAAATTTATTCTATTTATTTACCAGGTATATGTAATCTTCGAAGTCTAACTTACCCCTAAATATGTTTATAGATCTAGCAATCACTTTATCCGCTTTCTTCTCGGAATAACCCAACCCAATTGCATATCTTTTTATCAACTTAAATTCTTCGTTATCAATGTCGTGATCGGCATAAATAATCTTAAACAAATCGAACAAACGCTCTAACCGTAGTACAGAACTTGCAGGTGGATCTATCGGGTATTTGTTGGATTTCTTCATCACTTCCTTATATTCCTCCTTAGAAATATCCAATTTTTGGGAAAAGCGATTAATTACCTCCAATTCTTTAGGATTAATTTCTCCATCAACTCCAGCCAAGGATGCCATGGAAGCGAAATGGGCCAAATTTCTTCTGCGTTCACTATGGCTATATAAATCTAAAAAAGTCATATGTTGTTATCTTATTTAGAACAAATATAATTTTTTTAAAAGTCATAATTTTAAAATCTCAGCAATTAATTCGTAAAACTTTCTTGCAAAATATAAGCAGGGTGATATAGTTTATGTTGTTACAGAAAATCAGGTTATTTTAGTGCTAAAATAGTATTGATGCTAGACAACCAAAAGCACTTATTCGGTCTTCCGGACACGGTCACCTATTTAAACGGTGCCTATATGTCACCCCAGCTTAAAAGCGTTGAGACAATTGGGATTGAGAGTCTAATAAGAAAAAGTACCCCATTTACTATTACCGCTGAAGATTTCTTTACGGAAAGAACACTTCTGAAAAAACGTTTTGCAACCTTAATAGACACCCCAAATTATTTGAATATTGCCATAATACCTTCGGTTTCCTATGGAATTGCCAATGTGACCAATAATATAAAACTAAAGAAAGGGGATGAAATTTTGTTAATGGATGCGCAATTCCCCAGCAATGTGTATCCATGGAAACGCCTAGCCGACAAGTATGGTGCAGTACTTAAGTTCGTTAAACCACCTGTTGATTTTACGGCAAGAGGAAAACGTTGGAACGAAGCAATATTAATGGAAATCAATGATAGGACTGCCGTAGTGGCAATGCCACATGTTCACTGGGCCGATGGGACACTTTTTGATCTAAAAATGATCCGCGAAAAAACTAGAATGGTAAAATCGCTTTTAATATTGGATGGCACCCAAAGTATTGGAGCGCTTCCTTTTTCCGTAAACGAAATACAGCCCGATGCTTTAATTTGTGCTGGTTACAAATGGTTATTGGGGCCATATTCTTTGGGAGTTGCGTACTACAGTGATATTTTTAACAATGGAGAACCCATTGAGGACAGTTGGATAAACAGATTGGACAGTGAAGACTTTACTGGTTTGACACAATATCAGGATAAGTTTCACTCCAATGCCCAAAGATATTCGGTTGGGGAATCCAGTAACTTCATTTTAGTTCCGATGCTCATTAAAGCCATAGACCAATTATTGGAGTGGCAACCTAAAAACATACAAGCCTATTGTGCTTCCATAACTATGTTGGCCATTGAAGAATTAAAGGCAAAAGGCTGTTTTATTGAAGAGAACGATTATAGGGCCAATCACCTTTTTGGCATTTATCTTCCTGAAAAAATAAATTTGGAAATTATTAAAAAGCAGTTGATTGCCAATTCTATATATGTTTCATATCGCGGGAAAGCAATCAGGGTATCACCCAATGTATATAATACTTCAGCAGAATTAAACAAGCTTGCATCCTATTTTTAAATTTTATAAACTAAAGAATTCTCTTTTCATAGAAACCTAAGAGTGACTATATTTACACAAATTTTATTAATTGGGTAAATCCAATATTCCAAAATTGTTTGCACAGTCTCCGCAATTGCAGAAACTGAGGAATACTATTGTTCTATTGACAACTAAGGGGGCAGAAAAACCGGTATCTTCAATACCGTTGCCAACCTCAGATGATGTACTTGGAGTACAGCTAAAAGGACTCACGGGGTCCGCATTGTCATTTGTAATTTCCGAAGTATTTGCCAATACGGAGGTGCCCTTTTTATTGATCTTGAACGACAAGGAAGAGGCCGCCTATCATTTGAATGATCTAGAACAGCTTGTCGGGAAAAACGAAGTGTTGTTCTATCCCGGAAGTTACCGAAGACCATATCAGATTGAGGAAACCGACAATGCGAACGTCCTCTTACGCGCTGAGGTACTGAATCGCATCAATTCAAGAAAAAAACCTGCAGTAATTGTCTCCTATCCGGATGCCTTGTTCGAAAAGGTAGTCACCCGAAAGGAATTGGACAAAAACACCTTAAAAATTAAATTAGGAGACACGCTTTCTTTGGATTTTTTAAATGAGGTTTTGTTTGAATATCAATTTAAAAGAGTCGATTTTGTTACCGAGCCAGGGGAGTTTTCTGTACGTGGAGGGATTGTCGATGTGTTTTCATTTTCCCACAACGAGCCTTACCGTATAGAGTTTTTTGGGGACGAAGTAGATAGTATTCGGACCTTTGATATGGAGACCCAATTGTCTACCGAGAAAGTAACCAAAATAAGTATTATCCCCAATGTTGAGAACAAGTTCTTAAATGAAACTCGGGAAAGTTTTCTAAAATATATATCCCCCAAAACTGTAATCTTCAGTAAAAACTTAGATTTTCTTTTTGGAAAAATCGACACCCTTTTTGAAAAGGCAGATGAGGCCTTTTTAAAACTTTCGCCAGACATAAAACATGGCAAGCCAGAGGAACTCTTTATTAATTCTTCGCTTCTTAAAAATCAGCTCCCCAATTATGCCTTAGTCAGTTTTGGTGGTTCGGACTTTGTTCAAAATAACGACAAGGGAGTTGTTTTTAAAACCAAACCCCAGCCCTCTTTTAATAAGAAATTCGATTTGCTGATAGAAAATCTGAACCAAAATCACAGCAATGGGTATATAAATTATATTTTTTGTGCCTCAGAGCAGCAGGCAAAACGATTTCATGATATTTTTGACGAAGTAGGCGAAACCGTGCATTATAAAACCCTCGTTTTTCCCCTATATCAGGGATTCATTGATGACGATTTAAAAGTGGCCTGCTATACCGATCATCAGATTTTTGAACGTTACCATAAATTCCATCTTAAAAATGGCTACGCCAAGAAACAGGCCATTACATTAAAAGAACTGAGTAAATTGGAAATTGGGGATTATGTAACCCATATAGACCATGGTATAGGAAAATTTGGTGGCCTTCAAAAAATAGATGTAGAAGGAAAACAACAGGAGGCTATTAAATTAATGTATGGAGAACGCGATATTCTTTATGTCAGTATTCATTCCCTTCATAAAATATCGAAATTCAACGGCAAAGATGGGGCCGTACCCAAAATTTATAAATTGGGTTCAGGAGCTTGGAAAAAAATAAAGGAAAAGACTAAATCAAGGGTCAAGAAAATAGCATTTGACCTTATAAAAGTATATGCAAAACGCAGGCTCGAAAAAGGACTTCAATACAACCCTGATAGTTATTTGCAACATGAGCTGGAAGCTTCATTTATTTATGAAGATACACCAGACCAAAGCAAGGCTACCGAGGACATTAAAAAAGATATGGAAAGCCAGCGCCCAATGGATAGGTTGGTCTGTGGCGATGTTGGCTTTGGGAAGACAGAAGTGGCCATCCGTGCTGCATTTAAAGCAGTGGACAATGGCAAACAAGTTGCAGTTTTAGTGCCAACCACCATATTGGCTTTTCAGCACAACAGAACTTTTAAGGAAAGGCTAAAGGAAATGCCTGTCACAGTGGACTACCTCAACCGTTTCCGTACTACAAAAGAGAAACGGGAAACCTTGGAAAAACTGGAAGAAGGAAAAGTGGATATTATCATAGGGACCCATCAACTGGTGAATAAAAATGTAAAATTCAAAGACTTGGGGTTATTGATCGTTGACGAAGAGCAAAAATTTGGAGTTTCGGTAAAAGACAAACTCAAGGCTATTAAAGAAAACGTGGATGTGCTCACTTTGACCGCTACCCCCATTCCACGTACATTACAATTTAGTTTAATGGCTGCAAGGGATTTATCGGTCATTAATACCCCTCCCCCGAACCGGTACCCCATTGAAAGTCGAGTTACTCGATTTAGTGAAGAAATCATCCGGGATGCCATAACCTATGAAATCCAACGAGGAGGACAGATATTCTTTATTCATAATCGGATTGAGAATATCAAAGAAGTTGCCGGCATGATCCAACGCTTGGTACCAGACGCCAAAATTGGGATCGGCCATGGACAAATGGAAGGAAAAAAATTGGAAACCCTGATGCTTGCATTTATGAATGGAGAATTCGATGTTTTAGTCTCCACTACAATTGTTGAAAGTGGACTTGATGTAACCAACGCAAATACCATTTTTATTAATAATGCCAATAATTTTGGCCTAAGCGATCTACATCAGATGCGGGGACGAGTGGGCAGGAGCAACAAAAAGGCCTTCTGTTACTTTATTACCCCTCCCTATGATGTGATGACAGCGGATGCCCGAAAAAGGATCCAAGCATTGGAACAATTCACCGAATTGGGGAGTGGATTTAATATTGCAATGAAAGATTTGGAGATACGGGGTGCGGGAGATCTCTTAGGCGGTGAACAGAGTGGATTCATCAACGAGATCGGGTTCGATGCCTATCAAAAAATATTGACAGAGGCCATTGAGGAGCTCAAGGAAAATGAATTCAAGGAACTGTATGAGGAGATTGATGGCAGCGAAAAAGTTTATGTAAAAGAAACCCAGATCGATTCAGATTTTGAACTTCTATTCCCGGATGATTACATCAATAATGTAACAGAACGTTTGAATCTCTATACTGAATTGAACCAGGTGAAAGATGATGAAGGTCTTCAAAAATTTGAAAACCACTTGGTCGATCGTTTTGGGGAGTTGCCGTCACAAGCAGACGACCTATTAAACTCTGTTCGCCTAAAATGGATTGCCAACAGTCTAGGCTTGGAAAAAATTGTAATGAAAAAAGGAAAACTGATCGGGTATTTTCTTGCTGACCAACATTCCCCTTTTTATCAAAGTCATGTATTTACCAAAGTATTACAGTTTGTCCAGACCCATACCGACCACTGTAAAATGAAAGAAAAACAGACGCGTACAGGATTGCGATTATTGTTGGTCTTTGAAGGTGTTTCCTCTGTAGAAAAAGCTTTAAAAGCAGTACAGCCTTTTGTAGAAATCCCGGAAATTGTTTCGTAAAATTCTTTGGAGCGGTTTTTGAATTAGTTTGAATTATGAGACACATTGTATTGGTTTTCGTGTTATTGCTTTCTATATCACTTCAGGCACAGCACACCATTTCAGGTACGTTTTCGCCAGCAGCAGACTATACTTGGCTCATAGCCTTTCAATTAAGACCGGGGACCCAGGCCTATATCGCAGACACCGTAATTAAAGAAGGCAAATTTGCGCTAAGCGTACCAGAACATGCTTCAGAAGGCTTCTATAGATTGGTGTACGCCCTTCCTCAGGAGGAATATTATTTTGATGTCCTATATAACGGAAAGGAGGATATTGAACTTGCTTTTAACGAAGTCGACGGTGCCGTGTTTATCAAATCAGAAGAAAACAAATTGTTCAATAATTATTTTAGGGATATTAATGCAAAAGAGCAAGGAATCATCAATTTTTATTCCGCTCAAAAAACAGATGAAAAGGAATTTTCATACTTGGTGGAACAATTAAGGAATACTCAAAACACTTACGAAAACAACTCCAAAGGCCTAATAAGCCACAACTTTATAACTGCTAATAAACCCTATTTCCCAATTGGCTTTGAATCGATTCAAGATTATGTATCCCATAAAAAGCAACACTATTTTAATACCCTCAATTTTAATGATCCTATACTGCAACACTCTGGATTTTTAACCGATAAAGTAGTAAATTATGTGTTTACGGGCCTGCCATTGGTTAAAATGTCACAAATGGACAGTGAGGCCGTAATGCAGGACAACATCAACCTGGTAGGAGAACAAGTTCTGGCTACTGATGCCAACTACAAGATTCACTTATTCGATGCGATATGGACACAGGCGTCCATCTATGGGTTAAATGGTACCTCCGATTTTGTCTATAATTCCCATTTAAAATCGCTGGCAACAAATAGCAACAAGCAAGAAGTCGTAGATAAGATAGAACTTCACAATAGATTACGCCTAGGTGCCATCGCACCTGAAATTACATGGAAGAATGGCGGCCAAATTATGTCTTCAAGCGCGCTAGATAGTGCTTTATCCTATATTTTGGTGTTTTGGAGCAGTAGCTGTTTCCATTGCTTAAATGAACTGCCCAAATTACACGAACTAGTAAAAGAAAGACCAAACATTAAGGTAATAGCAATTGGTTTGGAGGATGATGACATCGGGTGGAAGCAGGAATCGGTAAAACTAAATGAATTTATACACGTCATTTCCTTGGGGAAATGGGAAAGCGAATACGGCAAATTGTATGCGATTGACAAAACTCCTACTTACTTTGTTTTGGATATGGACAAAAAAATTAGTGCAAAACCGACAGATTACGAAGAGCTAATTTCTTTTTTGAACGCATTGTAGTTATAGCATCTTTAAATCCTTGATGGTTTTGAATGCAATGTCCACTTGTTCGTCATTAACCAAGATTGTGAACTCATTGGTTGTGGAAATTACTTCATATAAAACAATGCCTTCCCATGCCAAGCGTTGAAAAATAAAGTAGTAGATTCCAGGTACCGATACATTCTCAGCAGGTAATTTTACGGTTATAGAGGAAAGGTTATCGGCTTTCTGGGTACATTTTTCATTTTTGAACAAGGATTCAACAGTTTCATCCAAAATATTGCTGACCACAATGTTCAACTCGTTTACTCCCCGTGAAGAAGTATAAAAAACATCCTTATTCTTGTTTACTTCTTCCAAAAGATGGGTCTGGTTTTCCAAAATGGTATCGGAAACCAAAAACGTGAAATCCGTCAAGGAAGAACGTACAGTAATTTCCCCAATATTCTTTAAAACCTTGATAATTTTATGGGTAGCCCTAAATTCAAGGTCATCCGACAAACGTTTTAAAGCCATAACAATGGCACCGTTCCGAATATCCTTTCCCAATTCATCCTCAATTTCCGGTTTTACAATCCTGGACAGGGACGTAAGATTAATAATGCCCTGTGCCAAAGCACTTTGCAGGAAGGGTTTCTTTTTAATATAGTCCTCAACTACGGATGAAATTGTTTTCATTTGAAAAAGGTTCGATGTAAAAATAACAAATTGTTACAAATAAAACAAATTTTTAGAAATAAAAGAATGCATCGGGTAAATGTTCAATTTTTAAAGTCCCCTTATTTTTATATACGGTAATGATATCGAAGCGTACTTCCACGTCCAAATCATTATCCAGTACATAATGATCCGCGGCCATAACCATTAGTCTTATCTTCTTTTTCGAAACTGTTTCCACAATATTCTCAAAAAAGTCAGAACTCCTGGATTTTACTTCAATTATGGCCAAGATTCCGTCTTTGAGTGCAATGATATCAATTTCGGCCTGTAAGTATCTATAGTTCCGATATTTAATTCCATACTCCTTGTCCACCAGGAATTCGACCGCCAATTGTTCTCCTTGTTTACCAAATTCATTGTGTTTCCCCATGGATTATTATAAAACTTTAAAAATTGTTGCAGTTCATCGAAAATATTAGCACTTGGTCGTTTATTTTAAACCTAACGTCGTAAATTGGCTCCAATAGCATCTAAAATAATCGGATTTACATACTATCCAAAAAAAATAAACGTTTATTAGTATCCCCAATACGATGAACCTACATAATGCCTCAATAACTATGGAATATTTCATTAATTGTAATACTTCAAGCCTGGCCCCTTATACTGTTCCCTTGGACGAACAAACGGCTGCCCATTTGTACAGAAGGTTAGGTTTTAGTGCTTCGGTTGCGACCATAAACCAAGCAACAGGTCAATCTGCAAACGCAGTGGTCGACAGTTTAATCAATGAAGCCCTTAATTTAGCTCCTTTAGCTGCCCCACCTTGGGCAGATTGGGACAACAGCAATTATCCAGATGATGATGATCTGAGAAGACAGATTGCCAACGCCCAGCAGCAAGATTGGAAAATAAGCTATGCTAATTCCTTGATGACCAACAACCTCAGGGACCGGTTAAGCTTTTTCTGGAGCAATCACTTGGTAACAGAATTGGAAGTATACGACTGTAGTTCCTTCCTATATTATTATACCAACTGTTTACAACGTAACGCCATTGGAAATTTTAAAACCTTCGTTAGTGAAATGGGTCTTACCAGTGCCATGTTGTTTTATCTGGATGGTGCTTATAATAATGGTAACAACCCCAATGAAAACTACGGACGTGAGCTCTATGAACTTTTTACATTGGGCGAAGGAAACAATTATACAGAACAAGACATTATAGAAACTGCCAGAGCCCTCACGGGTTATGTAAATAGAGGCGACATTGGATGTACCCAGGTTACTTTTGATCCGACGGCATTTGATGGAGGCTCCAAGACAATTCTTGGTAGAACTGGAAATTGGGACTACGATGACGTCATTGATATCCTATTTGAAGAACGTCCCAACGAGATTGCCGGATTTATCTGTAAAAAATTGTATGAGTTCTTTGTGCATCCAGACTCCAATGATGCTGCGGGAAATGCACAAACAATAATTCAAGGAATGGCAAGTACCTTTGTATCAAATAATTTTGAAATTGCCCCTGTACTTAGCCAACTTTTTAAAAGCCAGCACTTTTTTGACGATGAGGCCATCGGTGTAATCATCAAAAGTCCTTTTGATTTTTATATGAATATCATTAAGGAAACAAATTTTGCATATGACGACAGCACGGTTCAAAACGTTATAGACGTCAGTAGACTTTTAAGTCAAGAATTATTTACCCCGGTTGATGTTGCCGGATGGCAAAGAGATAGAACTTGGATCAACACCAACTTTATTATTGGAAGATGGCTTTCCATTGAGGTGTTTTTGAACGGCTTTTTTCAAAACAACAATGAACAATTCAGAACTTTTGCGATGGACGCCGTAGGCTCCGCCAATAGCAATACCAGTAATCCCGAAATAGTGACACGTGCCATTGTGGACAAATTGTTACCAAAAGGATTGCTGACCGATGCTGACTTTGCCAATGCACTTTCCACCTTTACTATTGAGGATGTACCACAGGAGTACTATGGTTCAGACTATATACCAGGTGGTTTGGGATTGTGGATGCTCAGTGTTAGCCCGGAAGTTCCAATGCAAGTATATCTATTGCTTCAGCATATTGCAAGACAACCTGAATTTCAATTAAAATAAACCCTACTATTATGTGCGATATTAATAACTCCCCCCATAAAGGAAAAGACCATGATGGTCACGATTTAGAACATAAGGAATGGAGTAGACGTTCCTTCTTACAAGCTTTGGGAATCGCTGGTTCGGGTTCCATGATGCTGGGAAGTAATATGCTTAGTGCATCTGCCCCATCGCCCCTAACGGCGGCCATCGCGGGAGCAGAGACCGATAATATTTTAATACTGATCCGCTTATCCGGTGGTAACGACGGACTAAGTACCGTTATCCCTATGGAGCAGTACGATGCCTATGCAAATGCCCGGCCCAATATTTATATTCCAGAAAGTAAGGTCTTAAAGTTGACCGACGAATTTGGAGTGCCTTCCTATATGACATCCTTGGAACAAATGTGGGGCGATGGACAATTTAAGGCTGTCCATGGTGTAGGATACGAGGGTCAAAGTTTATCCCATTTTACAGGTTCTGATATTTTTGCAAATACCGAC
>CAXMOE010000053.1:0-7752 GCA_964194835.1 uncultured Flavobacteriaceae bacterium
AATACCCCTTCATTCTCAAAGGCCTTAAGGATAAAATTATGTACTGGCCAAAAAGTATCTTCAGGATATACATCCGTACCCAAGCCATCCTGGTTGGTAACCATTACCAGTTCGTAATCTAACTCTTTGGCAATTTTCCCCAAATAGGTAAATACCTTCGGATAAAACTCCATCTTTTCAAAGGCATCTATCTGCTCATCGGCAGGTTCCTTGATGATTGTGCCATCTCTATCTATGAATAAAACCTTTTTCATCTTGTTAACTATGATTTTCAAAGTTAGTTGCTATCTACTTTCTGCTTCGATTATCTCTAATGCATTTATTAACCCTTTGTTCTCCTCTTTGGTACCAATGGTGAAACGCAAAGTATTCTCACACAATACTTGTGTTGTTCTGTTTCGAACTACAATTCCCTTGTTCAATAATTGTTTGTCCCGCTTATTCGCATCATCAACCCTTACCAACATAAAATTCGCATCTGAAGGATAAATTTCTTTCACAAAATCTATTTGAAGTAAAGCTTCACATAAAGACTCTCTTTGCATCAATATTTCAGATACTTCTGACTGAAGTGAGTTTACAATTAAAATTCTATCCAATGCCCGTTGTTGTGTCAGTTCATTTACATTATATGGTGGCTTAATCTTGTTCAAAATCGATATAATTTCCTTGGAAGCTAAGCACATACCCAGACGGATTCCTGCCATTCCGTAGGCTTTGGACAGAGTCTGTGTGATGATTAGATTTGGATAATTGCCAAGTTCCTTCACCCAACTTTCTTTGGTGGTAAAATCAATATAAGCTTCATCAATAACGATCAACCCCCTGAATCTATTTATTAACTCCCGAACAATGTCTTGGGATAAACTATTTCCAGTTGGATTATTTGGAGAGCAGAGGAAGATGATTTTAGTGTGTTCATCAACCGTATTGAATATACCTTCCACATCGGGTTCAAACTGTTGTGTAAGAACAACTTCATGGTTTTTGATGTCGTTGATGCCAGCCAAAACCTTGTACATTCCATACGTGGGTGGAAGGGTAACAATATTATCTATTTTAGGCTCGCAGAATGCCCTAAAAATTAAGTCCAATACTTCGTCACTACCGTTGCCCAAAAGGATTTGATCTACATCAACTTTCTTTTGTTCCGCAATAACATTCCTTAATTTTCTCTGATGAGGGTCAGGATAACGATTTACACCGTTTTCAAAGGGATTTTCATTGGCATCCAAGAATACCATCTTGGAACCATCTGATACATATTCATCACGTGCGGATGAATAGGGTTGCAGACCCTTTACGTTTTCCCTGGTTATATTATCTATGCTGAACTCTTTCATCATTATCTTTTTTCCCTAGGTGACCCCTACCCTTCAACCGAATTACCTAAAAGATTTTGAGCTTATCGCTTTAAACTTTTTAATCTTAACGTAACTGCATTTTTATGGGCCTCTAAACCTTCAGCCATTGCCATTAATTCTATGGCCTTTCCAATTTTTTGTATCCCTTCCCTGGATATTTTTTGAAAGGTCATGCTCTTTGTAAAACTATCCAGGTTTACCCCACTATATTGCTTTGCATAACCATTAGTAGGCAGGGTATGATTTGTACCTGAGGCATAATCCCCCGCACTTTCTGGCGTATAGTTTCCTATGAATATGGATCCTGCATTCATAATCCGATCCAAATAAAAATCCTCATTATCAACACAAACAATATAATGCTCTGGCCCGTATTCATTGATTAAATCAACGGCATCTTGATCTGAATCAAAATAGATCAATATACTGTTTGCTATAGCCATTTGGGCGATTTCCTTTCTTGGAAGTTCTTTGATTTGATTCTGTAGTTCCTCCTCAACCTTAACCATTAATGTTTTTGAAGTAGTTACCATTATCACTTGACTGTCTGCCCCATGTTCTGCCTGGCTCAATAAATCTGACGCTATAAAAGCCGGATTTCCAGTATCATCAGCCATTACCAAAAGCTCACTTGGCCCGGCAGGCATATCTATGGCCACTCCATATTTGGTTGCAATTTGTTTTGCAACCGTGACATATTGATTTCCTGGGCCAAATACTTTATAGACCTGAGGTATAGTTTCTGTACCAAAGGTCATCCCTGCTATGGCCTGGATCCCTCCTACTTTAAAAATTTGGGTCAAGCCACATAAATTAGCTGTATACAAAATGGCAGGATGCACATTACCTTCATTATTGGGTGGTGTACACAAGACGATTTCTTTACATCCCGCTATATTGGCTGGTATGGCCAACATCAATATGGTTGAGAACAAAGGTGCTGTACCCCCAGGAATGTATAATCCTACCTTTTGTATAGGTTTTTTTTCTTGCCAGCATCGTACTCCATTGGATGTCTCAACTTCTATTTTGGCCGTTTTCTGTGCCTCATGAAATTTCTCTATGTTGGTCTTAGCCAGTTGAATCGCTTCTTTTAATTCCTCGGAAATTTGGCCTTGGGCTTCTTTTATTTCTGTCTTGGAAACCAATAAATCGTCTACCACAACTCCATCAAACTTCTGGGTATACTTTTCCAACGCCTTATCACCCACATCTTGGACTTCAGCAAATATGGAGTTCACAGAATCTTCAATATCACCTACAGTTTGCGTTGGCCTTTTTAAAAGGTCCTTCCAATCTCGTTTATGTGGATTATATATTTTATTCATCACCTGTTTAAAATTGCTTCTGATGTATAACCAAAATTATAGCACCATCTTTTCAATTGGACATACCAATATGCCTTCTGCACCTGCCTCTTTCAATCCGTCAATAACATCCCAAAACTTATCCTTTTTAATCACGGTATGTACTGAGCTCCATCCTTCCTCTGCCAACGGAAGTACGGTTGGACTTCGCATTCCCGGCAACATCTTTATAATTTCTTCCAAATTGTCGTTAGGGGCGTTTAAGAGTATGTATTTAGATTGCCTAGCACGCAAAACTGCCTTAATCCTAAACTGTAACTTTTTTAATATTTCTTTCCGTTCTTCTGAAATATTTGGAGATACGGACAATACCGCTTCACTGGTTAGCATCACCTCCACCTCTTTCAAATTATTCTTAAAAAGGGTGCTGCCACTAGATACTATATCACAAATTGCCTCGGCCAATCCAATATTTGGAGCAATTTCTACCGATCCATTTATTATGTGTATGTCTGCGGTAACTCCTTTGTCCTTCAAATAAGTTTTAAGGGTATTTGGATAGGAAGTGGCAATACGTTTTCCTTCCATATCTTTTATGGAACCGTATTTAAAAGATTTTGGTACGGCCATGGATACCTTGCACTTCGAAAACCCAAGTTTTTCAACTATGTCAATATCTTCTCCCTTCTCTATCAGCACATTTTCACCAATGATGGCAATATCTACCACTCCGTCCCTTAAGTATTGGGGAATATCCCCGTTTCGGAGATAAAATACCTCCAGTGGGAAATTTCGGGATGACGCTTTTAACTGATCTTTTCCATTATCTACAGAAATTCCGCAGTCCTTTAGGATCCGTAAAGAATCCTCATTAAGGCGGCCACTTTTCTGTATGGCTATTCTAATTTTTGTCATTACGTTTATTTATTAATTTTTAAACTACAACGTTTTCAAAATAGGTGAAATCAAAAAACCCGTTTGATTTCTCAAACGGGTTTAATATATCTTGTAATACTACAATACATTTTTACCTCGCCTGAGCGTAAGTGTAAAAATGATGATGTGTATTCTTATTTCTCATTATGCCGTAAAATTAAAATTTATTTCCTATCAAAAAAATTTAATTGAAAAAATATTTCTAATTGTTTCCAAGAATAATAGGCATTCCGGTATCCCCACTACCAATAATCACTACTTTTGAATTAGGTGATTCGGCCAATTTCAATGTTGCTTCTATACCCTTGTCTTGAAGAATCTTATCTGTTAAAGAAGCGCTAAGAATTCTATTGGCATCCGCTTTACCCTGTGCTTCTATACGCACTTTTTGGGCCTCTTTTTCAGCTGTAACCAATCTAAATTCATATTCCAAAGATTCCTGTTCTTGTTTTAGTTTACGCTCAATTGCTTCTTTAATTGTTGGTGGCAAGGTAACATCCCTTACCAAAACCTCGTTTAATTGTATATACTGCCCATCAACAATTTTTTTGGTTTCCTCAAATATTTCTGCCTGTATGGCATCTCTCTTACTCGAATATAATTGTTCCGGGGTATAACGCCCAACCACACTTCTTGCCGCTGATCTAATAGTTGGCAGCAATACCCGTTGAACATAAGCCTCTCCTTTTTCCTGGTGAAGTTTGGCTAAATCCTCTCTTTTTGGTTCAAACCAAGCGGAAGCATCTAATTTAATTTCCAATCCGTTGGAAGAAAGTACCTGCATTTTTTCAAACACTTCTTGTTGTCTTACTTCATAGACGAAAACTTTGTTCCAAGGTGCTACAATATGGAAACCTTCTCCCAAAGGTGGTTCATCGGTAACCACACCTCCGCTAAAAGTTCTATATAGTACTCCAGCCTCTCCAGAGTCTATAGTTATTGCAGATTTTGAAATTAAAACAACTGCTAGAATAAGAATAATTATTGCAGGTAATGCAATTTTAGGTAATTTGTCCATGCTTTTTTTTTTAAATTAATCCGTTATATTTTCTAATAAACCATTCGACCGCAAAGGTACTTACAATAATGGCCAAAACGAGTCTAAAATCGATCAAAGATACGACATTTTCCTTGCTTTTTTGGGTAGGTAAGAAACGATTATCCTCGGTTATTTCCTGAATTAAATCGGTGGTTTCAAATGGAAAAAATAACTTCCCTCCCGTATTACTGGCCAATCTCCCCAATTTTTGATAGTCACTGGATAAGAATTGTTCCTCAATATCAAATTCAAGGATGGTAAAGCTTCCCGATTTGGATAAATTTTCCTCTTTGACCATAATGGTGAAATCATATTCCCCAGATGATAAGTTGCTTAAATCTGCCTCATAGTATCCTTCTTTGAGCAACATTGGAATTTCTTCGGATTCAATGCTACCCTTTGTTTTTAAGTGTAGGACAATTGTGGCATTGTTATCAAAAACAAATGTTTCATCAAAGTATAAGGCAGTAATTTTTGCCTCATTGCTGCCTGTATAGACAGGTTTATATTCTATTGAAAATCGACTCTTGGGTTTATTTGATGATAGATACAGTACAATCTTGCCTATAAAATCATCAAAATTCTGGAAATCCTGAATGCTTCTATAACTCTGTATCCGCCATTTCCATAGATTTTCTCCAAAGAGTACCGCTTCTTTTTCCCGATCATTGCCCATAACGGCAAGCAAAGGTTCCTGCAAATCAACTCCCTTTATACGTTGGCCAAGTAATACTTCGTTTTTTTTATTTATAATAACTTCTCCAAGGTTCGTTTCCAAGGGAGGGAAATTCTCAATTGAGAACTCTGCAATGTTAAAGGTTGAAAAACCAAAATTTAAGGTAGGAAAAACTTCCTCGGCCTGATGATAACTGTTTTTTGTAAAACTATTTTGAACCGCGTTCAGGAAATTCCAATCTGTTTTTGGTCCGGTAATGGTGAATATATTTGTTTTTTTTTGTCCAAGGTATTCATAGACATTCTTGAATGCTCGGGTAGGCTGATACAAAACAAGGAGGTCAAATGGTTCTAAATCCTTTGTGTCAACATTTGTTCTTTTAATGGAAACAGAACGTTGTTCATTACTTTCGATCGAATTTTTTAAGGCTCCAATGTCAGGATGTAGTACATCCGTGATGATGGCAATATTTGTCCTTTCGTCTATAACCTCAATAGCTATGTCCTTTTGATTATTGGCAACGTTTCTTTCATTTTTTAGTGGTTCCAACGCTACTTTTAGCGTCTTAACACCGACTGATTTTGCATCCAATAGAGCATTAATAGCTTTGGCGTTGGCCATACTTGATAAGGTTATGTTTTCTCGAAAAACAGTTTTACCTTCCAAGGTAATGCGTAAGGAAGTGGCAACACTGCCCTTTCCTTCATAGGCCACATATATCTCAACCGGGTATTTGTTTTTAA
Organism: uncultured Flavobacteriaceae bacterium; assembly: GCA_964194835.1. Taxonomy (GTDB): domain Bacteria; phylum Bacteroidota; class Bacteroidia; order Flavobacteriales; family Flavobacteriaceae; genus CAXMOE01. The sequence continues at coordinate 6,066 of CAXMOE010000053.1, forward strand.
GGAATGCATAGGTATTTGCATTCACTTGACTTATACGAAGATCTTCATACTTCGTGGTATCACCAATGGAAATCGGGTAAATTGGAAACCTATTTTTAGTACTGTAAAACTCGTAATCCTGCCCAAGGGTTTGGTTTCCATCGGTCAGCACAACTATTGCACCTTGAGTATTGGCATAAATATCGTTCGCCGTGGACAATGCCTTGGTAATATTTGTGTTTTTTTCCTCAAACGATAGGCTATCAGAATCGTTTAGCGTCGAACCGAAACTATATTGTTCAAGATTAAACCGATCTGTTATGGCTGAACTACTTTTGATAAGATTTAAAACTGAATCAATAGTTGTTTTCCCATCAGATAACTTCATCGATGAGGAATTGTCTACCAATACAAGAAGGTTGGGCTTTTCCAGAGTGAATTTACTCCTACTGAATTTTGGATTAATCAGCAATACAAAAATACCGAACAAGGATATAAATCGCATAAAGGAAAGAATGGCATAAAGTTTCCCCCTCTTACTGACTTTATAAAAATATTGAAATAGTACTATAGCCATTGCCGCCAGAGCAGCCAGCAAAATAAGTAGTACCGTTTCTGTTTGCATGAATATAATTCAAGAGTTAGCGGTAGATAGGTCGGTAATCGATTTTTAGGCTTACCATTTGGATGTCCAAAGTCTGCTAAGTCAACATTCCGCCGTCAACATTCAATACTTGTCCAGTAATATATGCCGACAAATCTGATGCCAAGAACAAGCACGCATTTGCTACATCTTCAGGGGAACCACCGCGTTTAAGAGGAATTCCATCACGCCATCCCTGCACCACTTTTTCATCCAATTTATCGGTCATTTCTGTTTCAATGAACCCGGGGGCAATAGCGTTGCAACGAATGTTCCTCGAGCCCAATTCCAAGGCAACTGATTTTGTAAACCCTATCATTCCGGCTTTGGATGCTGCGTAATTGCTTTGACCAGCATTTCCTTTTACTCCCACAACACTGCTCATATTAATAATTGAACCCTTTCGTTGTTTTAAAAATGTCCGCTGAACCGCTTTGGTCATATTAAAAACCGACTTTAGGTTAATTTCGATTACGGAATCGAAATCTTCTTCACCCATCCGCATCAATAGATTATCTTTTGTTATTCCGGCATTATTGATCAACACGTCAATACCTCCAAAATCTTCCAATACTTGTGCAACTAATTTTTCGGATGCTTCAAAACTTGCAGCATTGCTTTTATAAGCCTTCGCCTTTACCCCTTTGGCAGTCAATTCCTTTTCAAGCTCCAACGCAGGAGCCTCACTTGAACTATAGGTAAATGCGACATTGGCACCATTCTCTGCAAAAACTTGGGCTATTCCCATACCAATACCTCTGCTTGCACCGGTGATAATTACATTCTTTCCTTCCAATAACTTCATTTTGTATATGGTTTACTTAGTTGTTCCTCAAATATAAGTTTTGTTTTACACCTGTAAAATTTTTTCTGTAGGTTTCAAATATTGAGTAAAAAAAATCCCGACAATTGCGGGATTTAAAAAAGGGGTTTCAACGGGTTACCCCGATACTTCTTTAACTTTAATACCTATTTCAGCTGGTGAATCCACAACATGGATCCCACATTTCCTCATTATCTGTTTTTTGGCTTGGGCCGTATCATCACTACCCCCAACAATAGCAC
>CAXMOE010000053.1:7770-14608 GCA_964194835.1 uncultured Flavobacteriaceae bacterium
ATAAACCCAATTATGGGTTTTTTGCTTCCGCTTTCTTGGTACCATTTGGCGGCATCTGCCTCCAATTGTCCACCAATTTCTCCAATCATAACCACACATTTCGTTTCAGGATCGTTTATCAATAATTCTACCGCTTCCTTAGTGGTCGTACCAATTATAGGGTCTCCTCCAATACCAATAGCCGTAGTAATCCCAAGTCCTTGACGTACTACCTGATCTGCCGCTTCATAGGTTAGGGTACCGGATTTTGATACAATCCCTACATGGCCTTTTTTGAAAACAAAACCTGGCATAATACCTACTTTGGCCTCTCCTGGAGTAATAACTCCGGGACAGTTTGGACCAACCAAACGGCAATCCAATCCTTTTATATAATCGTTTACTTTGACCATATCTGCTATAGGAATCCCTTCTGTTATCGTAATAATTACTTTGATTCCTGCACTAGCAGCTTCCATAATGGCATCGGCTGCAAAGGCGGGTGGTACAAAAATGATGGTAGTATCTGCACCTACAGTTTGTACAGCTTGTTCTACAGTATTAAAAACAGGCTTACCCAAGTGTTCCTGGCCTCCTTTTCCAGGAGTTACACCACCTACAATATTGGTTCCGTATTCTATCATCTGCTCTGCATGGAAAGTACCTTCACTACCCGTAAAACCCTGTACAATAATTTTAGAATCCTTATTAACTAATACGCTCATTCTTTATATGGTTTGTTTTATAACTACACAAAAATATGCATTGAAAACGAATTCCAATGTATTCCTTGGCTTATTTATTATTCCTCTTTTTTTAAGATAAGTGGTAATTTTTTTATGTACGCTAGTTGCCTAAGTTTTTCTCGGGCCTCTCCTGCTGGACTTCCAAGGTAACTTTTGCCTCCTTCCAACGAGCCTCCTACCCCAGATTGAGCCAAAACAACAGCTTTTTTGCCAATGGTTATCCCACTGATGATACCTACCTGTCCCCAAAGAGTAACTTCGTCCTCAATCACTACACAACCAGCTATCCCGGTTTGGGAGGCAATCAGACATTTTTTACCAATTACTGTATCGTGACCCACCTGCACCTGGTTGTCGATCTTCGTGCCTTCTTTAATTGTAGTATCTCCAGAAACTCCTTTGTCTATGGTACACAACGATCCAATTTCTACATGATCCTCTATGACCACCCTTCCGCCAGATACAAGCTTATCAAATCCTTCAGGCCTGTTTTTGTAGTAGAATGCATCCGATCCCAAAACCGTTCCCGAATGAATACTAACATTATTGCCTATTATACTATTATCATAAATGGAAACATTGGAATGAATAACACAATTATCACCAATAACTACATTGTTGCCAATAAAAACATTGGGTTGAATAATGGTATGTTTCCCAATCTTTGCAGAAGAAGAGATTGTATTCGCGGCCGCTTCAAAGGGCTTGAAAAAATTTGTAAGTACGTTAAAATCACGAAAGGGATCATCAGAAATCAACAAGGCTTTCCCATCGGGACAATCTACCTTTTTATTGATCAACACCACTGTAGCCTTTGAATTTAAGGCCTTATCGTAATACTTGGGGTGGTCCACAAAAACGATATCTCCATTTTCCACCACATGGATCTCGTTCATCCCCAACACTTGAAAATCATCGGCTCCCACATACTTGGAATTGATTAGGGTGGCGATTTGTTTTAGCGTATAGGCTGTTGGAAATTTCATGATGAGGGCGTTTCTGGTTTATAAACTTTGTTATTTCGGAGTTTAAGTTTAGCAATTCTAGCCCATATTCTTCATCATTTATCAATCATCTTACAAGCAGATTCGGAGCATACCCTTATTCTTTAACACGCTCCATATAGGTTCCCTTTTCGGTCTCCACTTTAATCTTATCCCCTTCATTGATAAAAAGAGGTACGTTTATCCTTGCTCCTGATTCAACGGTTGCTGGTTTTGTGGCATTGGTTGCCGTATTTCCTTTAACTCCAGGTTCCGCATGGGTTACTTCCAAAACAACACTTGCGGGCATATCCACAGATAAAGGCATACTATCCTCGGTGTTGAACAAAATGGTAACTACCTCACCCTCCTTTAGCAAGCCGGGAGAATCCAAACTACTTTCCTGAAGCGATATTTGATTGTAATCGTTAGTATTCATGAAATGATAGGTTTCCCCATCAGCATATAAATATTGGTACGATCGTGTTTCCACGCGAACATCTTCAATTTTGTGACCAGCGGAAAACGTGTTGTCTATCACCTTTCCTGTTGTAACGCTCTTTAATTTTGTTCTAACAAATGCTGGGCCCTTTCCGGGCTTAACGTGCAAAAATTCTATGATCTTGAAAATATCATGATTGTACTTTATGCACAAGCCTTTTCTAATGTCTGATGTAGATGCCATAAATTATTTAATTTGTGCTAAAATAGCCTTTCATTATCCCTCTTTGGGAATCCCTTATAAACTGTAAAATCTCATCCCTCTCAGGGGTAGCTTCCACTTCAGCCTCTATAATTTGAACGGCTTGGGTATTATTATAGTTTTTTTGATATAAAATCCTATAAATATTCTGTATCTGCCTTATTTTATCAGAGGTAAACCCTCTTCTTCGTAAGCCAACAGAATTGATTCCAACATAGGACATTGGTTCCCTGGCACCTTTCACATAAGGCGGTACATCTTTCCGTACCAACGATCCACCAGTTACAAAAGCGTGGTTACCAATAGATACAAACTGATGTACAGCAACCAAGCCCGCAAGTATTACATTATCGCCAATGGTTACGTGTCCTGCCAAGGTGGAGTTATTCGAAAAAATGCAGTTGTTTCCAATCAGGCAATCATGGGCAATATGGCAATAGGCCATAATAAGGCAATTTTTTCCTATTACGGTCTTCAGCCTATCAGCCGTACCCTTATTTATTGTGGCACATTCCCGTATGGTAGTATTGTTTCCTATCACTACCGTAGTTTCTTCGCCGTTATATTTCAAATCTTGAGGGGTAGCGGATATAACACAGCCAGGAAAAATATTGCAATTTTTACCAATTCTAGCTCCTTCCATAATGGTAACATTGGAGCCAATCCAGGTTCCTTCACCAATAACTACATTATTATGTATAGTGGTAAAAGGTTCTACCACCACATTTTTTGCGATTTTGGCTCCAGGGTGTATATAGGCAAGCGGTTGGTTCATTTTATTTCTTTTTTGCAATTTGGGCCATCATTTCAGCTTCACATACCAATTTTCCATTGGCATAGGCATAAGCTTGCATATGGCAAATACCCCTTCTAATCGGAGTTATAAGACTACAGTGAAAAATTAAAGTGTCGCCCGGCAATACCTTCTGTTTAAACTTTACATTATCAATCTTCATAAAAAAGGTAAGATAATTTTCAGGATCTGGAACCGTGCTTAGCACCAAGACACCCCCTGTCTGTGCCATGGCTTCAACCTGTAATACTCCTGGCATTACGGGTGCTCCAGGAAAGTGCCCCATAAAAAAGGGTTCATTCATGGTTACATTCTTCATCCCTACCACATGATTATCAGATAGTTCCAATATTCTATCGATAAGAAGAAACGGAGGTCTATGCGGCAACATGGCCATAATTTGATGGATATCCATCAAAGGCTGTTGATTTAAATCATATGTTGGAACCTTGTTGCGTTTTTCTAATTTGATGATTTTGGACAGCTTCTTGGCAAATTGGGTATTTACATAATGACCGGGTGTGTTGGCAATCACCTTACCGCGAATACGTGTCCCAGCCAGTGCCAAATCGCCAATTACATCCAATAATTTGTGTCGGGCGGCCTCATTGGGCTGGTGTAAAGTTAAATTGTCCAATATACCGTTGGCCTTAACCGATAGTTTCTTTTTGTTAAAGGCTTTTTCGAGTTTTTTCATGGTCTCTTGGGAAATCTCCTTGTCCACATAAACTATAGCGTTATTTAGATCACCGCCTTTAATGAGTCCGTGTTCCAACAGCATTTCAAGCTCATGCAAAAAGCTAAAGGTCCTGGCATCTGCGATTTCAGATTTAAAATCGCTTAACCGCTCCAAGGTTGCATTTTGGGTTCCCAAGACTTTGGTGCCAAAATCTACCATGGTGGTAACCTTGTATTCATCTGCAGGGATAATGGTAATCTCGCTGCCTGTTGCCTCATCTACATAGGATACAACATCCTTTGCTATATATTCATCCCGTTCCACTTCTTGTTCCACAATCCCCGCTTTTTCAAGTGCCTCCACAAAAAACTTGGAGGAACCATCCATTATTGGGGGCTCGGGAGCATCCAATTCAATTAATACATTATCTATTTCAAGTCCTACCAAAGCGGCAAGAACATGCTCAGAAGTCTGTATCTTAACTCCCCTCTTTTCTAAATTAGTTCCGCGTTGTGTATTAACCACATAGTTGGCATCGGCCTCAATTATGGGTTCTCCTTCAAGATCTACCCTTTTAAACGCATATCCATGGTTTTCCAATGCGGGAATAAACTTCATGGTAACATTCTTTCCTGTATGTAATCCAACACCCTTAAGGGTAATCTCTTTGGCAATTGTCTGTTGTTTTGAACTTGTAGTAGTCACCGTCAATTATTTTTTATCAATTTCTTCTATTCTGCTTATTATTTCCGGTAAATTTTTAAAGTGCACAAATGATTTATTAAATTCACCATAATTAAAGGCAGGTGAGCCCTGAAGCACTTCATCATCTTTTACACTTTTTCCGATTCCGGATTGTGCCTGTATTTTTACCCTGTCCCCAATGGTAATATGCCCCACGATTCCGACCTGACCGCCGATCATGCAATGCTTTCCAATTTTGGTGGAGCCGGCAATTCCGGTCTGTGCCGCAATTACGGTGTGTTCACCAATCTCAACATTATGTGCTATTTGTATCTGGTTGTCCAACTTTACTCCTTTTCTAAGAATGGTAGAACCCAAGGTAGCACGGTCAATAGTGGTTCCCGCACCTATATCGACATTATCTTCCAAAATAACATTTCCCGTTTGTGGAACTTTAGTGAACTCCCCATTATCGTTTGGGGCAAAACCAAAACCATCAGCTCCAAGAACTGCACCACTGTGCACCACACAATTATTTCCTATCAATGTTTCGGAATATATTTTTGCACCGGCAAAAACAATTACATTGTTACCGATGACCACGTTGTCACCAATATACACATTGGGGTATATTTTAACATTATCACCAATAACCACATTATTGCCCAAATAGGAAAAAGCTCCTAGATAAAATTCAGCTCCATAAATAGCAGTTTCGGATCTAAAAACCGGGGATTCAATTCCCGATTTATTGTTTTTCACCTGATTATAGTATTCCAACAACTTGGAAAAAGATTTGTAGGCATCTTCTACCTTAATGAGTGTGGTAGCCAATGTTTGTTCAGGAACAAAATCCCTATTAACTATGGTGATCGAAGATTTGGTAGTATATATATGAGAGGTATATTTTGGATTTGCCAAAAAAGTCAATGATCCTTTTTCCCCTTCCTCAATTTTGGCCAATTTGTGAACAGCAATCTCGGGGTCTCCGAAAACCTCACCCTCCAATATACCTGCAATCTGACTGGCTGTAAATTTCATGGAGACAAAAGTAAGCAAAATTGTTAAAATGATTCTTTGGGATAACACATATAATATTTGGTCACTGTTTTGGAAAGTGCCTCCAAATTTAAATGATCGGAAGCTTTGGCCACATCCTTGATTTTTCCATTCCGCTTAAGAATATTGATATTCTGTTTCACCTGACTGTAGGCCTTGTTTTTAATTTCGCCCGAAAATACAAAATAGGCTGTTTCATCATCGGTTAGTGGATACTTGATTTTTAGCGCGTTAAAGTGGTTTTCAAGTTTCATTTTATCAATTGGCCTGTCCTTTATTTTAATGTTCAATAACTTCCTATTGATTAACATCTGGCATAATTGTGATAGCACAAAATCTTCATGGTGTTTCCACTCCTTAATGGCTGCCAGGATATCTACATCATCCAATTGGGCAAATAAATCCAAAACATCAATATTAAAGTTTCTCTTGTTAATCCTGGTTTCCATAAAGAAAAGCAAGGGTTTACTGGCATTAAGTTGTTCTCCTTTTACCAAAAGCTCTTTGGCCCGTTGCAAGATTTTTATCACCAATTGCTCTGCCACCAATCCGGTCTTGTGCAAGTATACCTGCCAATACATAAAACGCCTTGCCATTAAAAATTTTTCAACGGAATAGATGGCTTTTTCTTCTACCACCAATTCTCCATCGACTACATTCAACATGGTAATTAATCGCTCTGCATTGATATTGCCTTCGGCTACTCCTGTGTAGAAACTATCGCGTTTTAAATAATCCATTCGATCCATATCCAATTGACTGGACACTAATTGATTCATGAACTTTTTTGGATATACCCCCTTAAAGATATCAATGGCAAGCGTTAAACTTCCGTTAAACTTATCGTTCAAGGCCTCCATAAAAAGAAGCGATATTTCTTCATGGTTAACTTCTTCGACGATACTGTGTTCCATGGCATGGGAAAAAGGTCCGTGACCAATATCGTGCAGAAGAATAGCACATAAAAGTCCCTCCTCCTCTTCTTTGGTAATTACAACGTTCTTAAAGCGAAGTACTTGTATGGCCTGCACCATTAAATGCATACTGCCCAAAGCATGATGGAAACGGGTATGATTAGCGCCGGGATACACCAAATGTGATAGTCCCATTTGCGAAATTCTACGCAAACGCTGAAAATAAGGCTCGGCAATGAGGTTGAAAATAAGTGTGTTGGGTATTCCAATAAATCCGTAAATTGGGTCAGTGAAAATT
>CAXMOE010000054.1:0-7016 GCA_964194835.1 uncultured Flavobacteriaceae bacterium
CAAGTAAGGTCCAAAACATAACAATGGTCACATTGTTAATAGTAAATACAGATGCACTGTTGAGGCTTTCGTTCTGCAATGCTCTTAATAGGTAATATATCGAAAAATAGTTGGGGATTCCAAGTACTATACCTCCCAAAACATTTCTAAAATTAATTTTTAGTGGATTCTTTAGGCCTTTAATCATGATGAAAATAATCCCAACCAATGCAGCCGATGCAAAAACAGTGGATGAAAACAAAGGAAATTCATTTGTATCTATATAAGTTGCCTCAAAATATTTTATACTAGTATCGATAAGGCCTGAGCCAACGAAAACCATTAAGGGTAATAATAATGCTCTTTTTTTTAATACAATCGATTTTTCCTTGACCGAAGCAAAATATACCGCGGCCAAAGCTAAAAGAATTCCAATTATTTTAATTGGTCCGAGCTTTTCATCATACAGGGCCACTCCAAACAAAACAGGGATGACCAGCGACATCTTTGTAGCGACCGAAGCAACCGAAACCCCAATTTTTTGCGATGTCTTTGCCATAATATTAAAAACGAGGATAAAAAGAAATCCCAATGCCATTGTACCCCAAAACCAGGATTTATCAGGAATTTCTTGTATGATGACCGTTCCATCATATAAAATAATTCCCACGATACAGGCCACCACATAATTGGTGATAATGGCATAAAGCGTTTGCACCCTATACACAGAATAGAGTTTAAAGATCACAAAGATTAAACTGGAGAAAAGTACACTTAACGCTAAATCCAGCATATTACAGTTTTGATTTAAGATTGATGATATCCTCCAAACCTACCTGTAAATTCCAAGTTTTTAAGCCAACTTGTTCTGCAGCATCAGTATTTGGTTTCATATCATCAATAAATAAAGTCTCCTCTTCCTTTAACGTATTCTTATCAAGGACGAAGGTAAAAATATCATGATTGGGCTTTCTTAAATGGATTTTATGTGAAAGATAAAATTGCTCAAAACAGTTTTTGAAACGTTCGAACCCTTCCATTCCAAGATTTTGTACTACTTTTTCTATATGCAAGGTATTGGTATTGCTCAATAAGAATAAGCGATATTCTTTTTCTTTGGCAAGGGCTTCAATAAATTCCAACCGATATTCAGGAAAATCCAAAATAATGGCGTTCCAAGCATCTATGAGCTGTCCTTGGGATGCTTGTGGGATGAAATGGTTTGCCTTGGAAATAAAATCCTTGGTAGATATCAAACCTGTTTCATACTCTATCGCCAATAGTTCCAATTCCAATGTTGGCTCTTTCAATCCATATTTCTGCAGCTCCCTAATCGTGGCGGGTTTATCTAAATTGATGAAGATGTCACCAAAGTCAAAAATGATGTTTTTAATCATTTCTATACTTGTTTAACAGATCAGCACCAATTTTTTTGGTATCCACCAATTTACCACTTATCCTTGGTGCTATTATGCCATTTACAAAGGTAGATTGGCCAATAAAGATTCGAGCCTCGTCCCAAAGGTTAGCATCTATAAAGGTTTGAAGTGTTTCGGCCCCACCTTCAAGAATTAAACTTGAGATCTGGCTGTTATAGAGTTTGTCACAAATTTGATTTGTAATGTTATTGGAAAAATCAATCACTTCATAATCAATACTTTCTTTATACCGTACATTATCGTTAATCTCGGTAAATATGATTGTTTTTACACTGCCGTCCAGCAAATGATAATCAGAATTAATTTTTAATTTCCTATCCATGATTATCCTGATTGGGGATTTTCCCACCCAATGCCTTACATTTAATTTGGGGTTATCCTGCAAAGCTGAATTCGTCCCAAGCATGATTCCCATTTCCTGACTTCGCCATTGGTGTACCAATTGTTTCGATTGGTCATTGGTAATCCAATAAGGCTCAGGCTTGGCTTTTCTTTTTTTAGGATCAGGGGCGATAAAACCATCACTTGTTTCGGCCCATTTTAATATGATAAAAGGGCGTTTTTTTTGATGGAAAGTTAAAAATCGTCTGTGATGTTCCCTGCAGGCATTTTCCAATACACCAACTGTGACATTACAACCCGCTTCTTTTAATTTTAGAACACCTTTACCTGCAACTTTTTCATGGGGATCTAGAATCCCTATAACCACCTTGGGAATTTTATGTTCAATAATTAGATCAGAACATGGAGGTGTTTTTCCAAAGTGTGAACAGGGCTCCAATGTAACATAAATTGTAGACTCTTTCAGTATGGTTGCGTCTTTAACTGACTGAATAGCATTTACCTCTGCATGTGCCCCACCATAAGGACTTGTATACCCTTCACCTATTATCGTTCCCTTATGTACAATAACACTACCTACCATTGGATTTGGGAAGGTAGTTCCCATACCATTTTTGGCCAATTGAATACATCGGGAAATATATTTTTCGTGTATCTTCACAGCACAAAAATAGGACAATAAATAGATATTGGTTTTATAAACATGGATACTGTAATTATAAGGGAAATTGAGCTTAAGGACAATGAAGAAGTTGCCAAGGTCATCCGTAAAATTTTAATAGATCATGGTGTTCCTAAAGTTGGTACCGCCTATGCTGATCAGGCTTTAGACCATATGTATGAAAATTATAACCATCCAAAAGCAACCTATTTTGTTGTGGAAGATCGGGGAAATATAATTGGTTGTGCCGGCGTTGCCCAATTGGAGAATTACAAAGGCAACATATGTGAATTACAAAAAATGTATTTTTTGCCAATTGCAAGGGGTAGCGGTTTGGGTTCTAAAATGATGGATAAATGTTTGGACCAAGCGAGAAGATTTGGTTTCAAGAAGTGCTATTTGGAAACAATGCCCTACATGGAAGCGGCGCAAAAACTTTACCTTAAAACTGGATTTAAATATATTAAAGCACCAATGGGCGACACAGGACACCATTCCTGTTCTGTTTGGATGTTGTTAGAACTATAACCAATAATGTTGTTAAAGGAAATACGAACTATTTTCCATAAGGAACTTGATGCACTATACCCCAAAGAGGAGGTAGATAGCTTCTTTTATATGTTGCTAGAGCATTATTTAGGATTGGAACGCTTTGTGTTGGCCATGGAGCCCAAAAAACTGGTTTCCAAGGAAGAAGAACAACCCTTGTTCGAAGGATTGAGCGAATTAAAATTGGAGCGACCCATACAACATATTATAGGGAAGACCCATTTTTTTGATATGGAATTCAAAGTAAATAAAAATGTGCTGATTCCCAGACCGGAAACAGAAGAATTGGTACAGTGGATTCTTATGGATTATATAAGAGGTCCCCATGAACCGGTCAAAGGGCCACAGAACGCACAGGCCAAAAAAAGGACCAACAATTTGGGGTCTACCGATACGTTCACAATTCTGGATATAGGTACGGGAAGTGGCTGTATTGCTGTGGCTTTAGCCAAAAACTTTCCACAGGCCAAGGTAATTGCCTTGGATGTTTCCATAGAGGCTTTGGCCGTTGCAAAGCTCAATGCTTTGTCCAATAATGTTGAAATTGAGTTTGTTCATGCTGATATTCTAAAAATTAAATCCCTTGGCAAGAAATTCGATATTATTATTTCTAATCCTCCTTATGTGAGAGAATTGGAAAAGGAAAATATTCATAGAAATGTAAAGAAATATGAGCCTGGTTCAGCACTTTTTGTGTCAGATGATAACTCCTTGGTCTTTTACGAACATATTTCTAAATATGCCGCAGATAATTTAAAGAATGATGGTGCCCTTTATTTGGAAATCAATCAATATTTAGGAAAGGAGACATGCCAACTTTTGAAAGATCAAAATTTTTTGGAAATTGAACTCCGAAAGGATATGTTTGGAAACGATAGGATGCTAAAAGGTGTAAAAAGTAAGATATGAAGAGTGTTGTAGTATTTTGTGGTAGTAGTATGGGAAATGATAATACCATAGCTGAAGCAGCTTATAATTTGGGACAATTACTTGCCGAACAGGGTATTACCTTGGTATATGGTGCTGCTAAGATTGGCATTATGGGTAAGGTGGCACTAGGTGCTTTAAAACATAAGGGAACCGTAATTGGAATTATTCCGGACTTTATGCAGATAAAGGAAGTATGTCATACAGGTCTTACTGAATTGATTATAACAGAAAACATGCATGAGCGAAAATTAAAAATGCATGAATTGTCTGATGGAGTCATTACACTGCCTGGGGGATATGGTACTTTGGAAGAGTTGTTTGAAATGATTACTTGGGCTCAATTGGGATTGCATCAAAAGCCCATAGGAATCCTTAATGTGAATGGATTTTACAACGCCTTATTAGAAATGTTGCTGACCATGGTGAGTCAAGGATTTGTAAAACAAGAAAATTATGATATGATTTTAGTAGATGACAACATAAATGGGTTACTACAACAGATGAAAGATTACAAACCGCTACCAACACCAAAATGGATTAAAAAAGATCAGATTTAAATGACGACGAAAGAACATATAGATTCACTCCGTATAGAGTTGCGAGAACATAACCATAATTATTATGTATTGGACACTCCGGTTATATCTGACTATGAATTTGATATAAAGTTAAAGGAATTGCAGGCATTGGAGACAAAGAATCCAGAGTTCTATGACCCCTCTTCCCCAACATTACGTGTTGGTGGTGCAATAACAAAGAATTTTAAAACCGTGGTCCATGAGCATCGGATGTATTCACTGGACAATTCCTATTCCAAAGAAGATTTGGAAGATTGGGAAAAGCGGATCCAACGAATATTGGGTGACGTAGAAGTTGAATATACCTGTGAACTCAAATATGATGGAGCGTCGATAAGCCTTAGCTATGAAGATGGAAAATTGCTGCGAGCAGTGACTCGTGGTGATGGTTTCCAAGGAGATGATGTTACCACAAATATAAAGACGATTAGATCTGTTCCCTTGCAATTAAAAGGTGATTATCCATCAAAATTTGATATTAGAGGAGAAATTGTATTACCATTTGAAGGTTTTGCCAAAATGAATCTTGAACGATTGGAAAATGAAGAGGATCCTTATATGAACCCAAGAAATACGGCTTCTGGAAGTTTAAAACTGCAGGACAGTGCCTTGGTTGCGCAACGCCCATTGGATTGTTTATTGTACAGTATAACCGGCGTCAAATTACCTATCGAGTCCCAATTTGATTTTTTGGAAAAAGCCAGAAACTGGGGCTTTAAAGTGCCAACAGTTGCTAAATTGTGCAGGACTACTGATGAGGTTATGGAATTTGTGGACTATTGGGATGTACATCGTCATGAATTGCCTTATGAAACCGATGGGGTGGTCATAAAGGTCAATAAACTTCAGCATCAGGAAGAATTAGGTTATACGGCCAAATCTCCTAGATGGGCCATGGCTTATAAATTTAAGGCAGAACAAGTATCCACGATATTGAACGAGATTACTTATCAAGTGGGTAGGACTGGGGCAATAACCCCAGTGGCTAATTTGAACCCGGTACTATTGGCTGGGACTACCGTTAAGAGAGCTTCCTTACACAATGCCGATCAAATTACCAAACTCGATATCCGTGAAGGGGATACCGTTTTTGTTGAAAAGGGAGGGGAGATCATACCAAAGATTATTGGGGTAGATTTTACAAAACGCACAATTAATTCTCAGCCTACACATTATATTACGCATTGCCCTGAATGTCATACAGAACTACAACGAACCGAAGGTGATGCCAAACACTATTGTATCAATTATTATGGATGTCCACCACAAATAACAGGTAGGATTCAACACTTTATTTCCCGAAAAGCCATGGATGTTGAAGGCTTAGGAGGGGAAACAGTAGAACTTTTATTTAAAGAGGGATTAATAGAAAACTACGCTGATTTATACGTGCTGACCAAGGAACAATTGATGCCATTGGAAAGAATGGCTGAGAAATCGGCAGAAAATTTAGTGTCGGGTGTGGCGGAGTCTGTAAAAATTCCATTTGAGCGCGTACTCTTTGCATTGGGTATTCGTTTCGTAGGGGAAACTGTAGCTAAAAAACTGGCCAAGGCCTTAAAGAATATTGATGCACTTATGGTAGGCAAGGTCGAGGAGTTGATGGCTGTAGATGAAATTGGGCAACGTATTGCCGAAAGTGTTGTCGAATTCTTTCAAAACGAAAAGAATCTAGAAATCATAAGCCGTTTAAAAGGTTATGGATTGCAGTTTGAGCTGTCCCCGGATAAATTATTAAATCAAACAGAAACTTTAAAGGGGCAGATCTTTGTGGTCTCGGGTGTTTTCGAGAAAGTAAGCCGGGAAGAACTAAAAAAATTAATTGAAGATAATGGAGGTAAGGTGAGTTCTTCCATCTCATCAAAGACTAACTACCTCATTGCAGGAAACAATATGGGACCGAGTAAAAAGACCAAAGCGGAAAGTCTGGGCGTTCCTATTATTACAGAGGACGGCTTTTTAGGGTTGTTATAATAATATTGGGTTAGCTTTAAAAGGGTGGAGGCAAGAAGGATATTTTCCTAGCTTTGATCTCTTAAGGAATGTGCAGCAGTATTAAGTTTTGTTATAAAGGTAGTGCCAGCCCCTTCTTTACTTAGAACCTCAATACTTCCATTGTTCAATTTTATGAATTCGTTACTAAGAACTAATCCCAACCCAGTTCCTTTCTCGTTTGCTGATCCAATGGTGTTGAAACTTTTTTTAATCATAAATAATTGTTTCAATTGTTCATCATTCATACCTACCCCATTGTCCATAACCTTAATTTCTACCATATCGGGAGATAGATTTTTTGCTAAAATGTTAACTACCCCCTTTTTATTGGTAAACTTAATTGCATTGTTCACGATATTTCTGATGATGAATGTCAATTGATTTTTGTTTCCGTAAACTATAAGTGAATCATCTACAGAATAATTCAGTTGTATTTCCTTCTTTTTAGCAATATCCTTATATAACTTATACACCTTAGCAGTTATTTCCTTAACAGAAACTTTCTCATGTACCATATTCACATCATTCATTTGCAATCTTGCC
>CAXMOE010000054.1:7026-14487 GCA_964194835.1 uncultured Flavobacteriaceae bacterium
TCAGCCAACTCAATGGTGTTGTCAATAGAACTGTTTAAATGCTTGCTCATCATGAAGATATCTTCCTTAGAGATTTTGTCTACATCATCAATAAGTAAACTGGTAAATACTTTTATTGAACTCAGGGGACTTCTTAAATCATGGGCAACTATGCTAAAAAATTTATCCTTTGTATCGTTAAGTTCCTCCAAACGCAGATTTTGGTTTTGAATCGTCTCTTTTTGGGTTTCCAAGACTAGATTTGCTTGGTGCACCTGTTTATTGGTTTTAAAAAGTTTTAACAATACCAAACCTAAGAGTAGGGTGAAAATTGAGACGAGAATAATAAGTGTGTTTCGGTTCTTAATTGTTTTTGATTGGATAAGGCTAGCTTGTTCAAGTTCTTCCTTTTTCTTTTCAAGATCATAAAATTGGATGACATTTTGAGCAAGGTTGAATTTATCCTTGGATAGTTTTGTGGATATGGAATCGGATACCAACATATACTCCCTTGCGTATTTGTTTACCTCGGTCTGATTCCCGGTTTCAGAAAAATGGAGAATAATATTGGTATAAATAGAAGGCAATTCGGTATTTAATCCATATTGTTGATTAAAATCCAAAGCCTTTCTTAAGATGGCTATTTCGGATGCTGTATCGTCTTTTAATTTATAGATATTACTCAACTGCACCATTGATTCCACGGTGGCGATCTTTTGGGAATTTCGTCCCAAGCTGGAAGAAATGGTGAGTACCTTATCAAAATAAATTTCTGCTTCCTCATAGTTTTTTTGTGAGAATTCCAACATGCCCATTACCTTATAACAAGCAGAAAGCACCGGTAAATTATTGATGGAATCATTTATATTTATGGCGTAACGTGTGAGTTCTTCACTTTTAACCAAATCTCCGTCATAATAATAACTTTCACCTAAATTATGGGCGGTTACACCAATGCGTTCCGGAATATTTAGGCTGGAAAATATCTCAAAAGCTTTTGTATGGTAACTAATCTCTGTTGATCTATTATGTAATTTTCGATAAGCATGTCCTAAGGAAATATAACAATTTGCAATGCCTATGGAATCATTGGTTTGTTCATAAATATCCAATGCTTTGCTAATGTTTTCAAAACTACGATAAAAGATACCGCTGATTGTAAAGATACTTGATATGTTCCTATAGGCATAGGCTAGTTTTGTTTTGTCCTGAAGTTCCTCAGCATTCTTAATTGCTTCCTCGGCCATAGACATTGACTTTGCAGGATCCACAAAAGCTAAATCTTGGCTCAATCTATTTAGGAGATCGACCTTTTCACTAAGAGTGATATCCTTATTTTCCAATTTTTTTTCAAGAGATTCAATATTTTGGGAAGATACCGTTTGGACTAACACCATGACCAAAATGCAGAGACCGATTACTTTTTTAAGGTAATGTTTAGGCATTGGTTTTTGTAAATAATTAGCCATAAGGGGGAATCTTAAGCGGCATTGAATATAATTAATAATAATCAATATCCTTTGTAGGAAGAGTTTTATTGCAGAATATTAATAGTTTATATGTAAAAAATGTTCTGTACTATATTCTTCGCATTAGTATTCCCCATAGATATAATATTAGGCTAGCACCAAAAAGATGCATCCAACAAATAAGCAGATTTTATTATTTAAAAGGGAACCAAATTTTAATACTTTTATAGTATGTGGGTTAGGCACAAAGTGTTACTACAAAAGGAACATAACCAATTGTATTTTTTGATTACACATTGTTTAAAATTAGCAACGGATAATGACCTAAAAATAAATTTATGACCTTAAGATATATAGTGATTTTATTAGTTTTATTAATCATGGTGTCATGTAAGGAGACTAAGGAGAACAACATAAAAATAAAAACAGCATCTAACTATAAAACTACAGGGAGCATAGAAAGATTGCATCCTGGGATTAATGGATTACTATCGGAAAATGCAAAAATTGAGATTCTAGCTGAAGGTTTTACATGGACTGAAGGGCCTTTATGGGTTGAATCGGGGAACTATTTGCTTTTTAGTGATATACCTCCAAATATGGTTAATAAATGGTCGGAAAAAGATGGTTTAAGCGAATATTTAAAACCCTCAGGATATACGGGAAAAAAAGAGCGTTCAGGTGAGCCGGGCTCAAACGGACTTATTCTTGATAGACAAGGTAATTTGGTTCTTTCCCAGCATGGAGATCGTAGAATGGCCAGAATGATGACCTCTTTGTCCTATCCTAAACCTGAATTTGAAACCATTGTGGATAATTATCAGGACAAACGTCTAAATAGTCCAAATGACGCTGTGTACGATAACAAGGGAAATCTTTATTTTACCGATCCACCATATGGCCTTGAAGATGGAATGGATGATTGGGCCAAGGAACTTGATTTTCAGGGTGTGTATAGATATTCTGTTGGCGGAACATTAAGTCTAATTTCAGATCAATTATCCCGCCCAAACGGAATTGGCCTATCTCCCGATGAAAAAACGCTGTACGTTGCCAATTCAGATCCTAAGCAACCAATCTGGACAGCATTTGATCTGAGCGAAAATGGCGAGGTCCTTGGCCAACGCTTATTCTACGACGCAACTGGGGCCAAGGGAAAGGGTCTGCCGGATGGTTTAAAAGTAGATAAGTCTGGTAATATCTGGGCATCTGGCCCTGGAGGAATATGGATTTTTAATCCTTCGGGGAAGGTTTTGGGAAAGATTTTGACGGGCGAGGCAACCTCAAATTGCGCTTTCGACACCTTAGAAAAGGTGTTATATATGACCTGTGATGATTATTTAATGCGAATTAGGCTATGAAAGAAGGAAAGTCAGAACCCCACAATTTCAGGGATTTTCAAGAGACACTTGATTGGAGTTCTCCTCCTTCCGAATGGCCAGAAGCATTACGATCTATGTGGTGGGATGCATGTGAAGATTGGCATAATGCCCATGAAATAGCCCAGGATATATCAGGAAGTATTGGTAATTGGATTCATGCATATCTACACAGAAAGGAAGGCGATAAATATAATGCAGGGTATTGGTATAACCGGGTAAATCGAAATTTTCCTACCTATAGTTTAGCCGAGGAGCAGAAAGTAATTGTCGATCATTTGTTGGCTAAATATATATTGTAAATCTATTACTTATAACTGTGCAGGGTAGGGGGTCAGTTTACTTTGGGAGTTCTAGATATCATGGACAGCTTCGACAATCCCTATTTATTACAGTTCTCACAATAGGTTTCCCTTAAATACTCATTATCGAGTAACTGAAAGGCAACGCCGCCTTCCCCAAAAGGATCAAAAAGTTGACAAAACCGCTCTTGGTTCATATTAATGGCATTGAGCATAATTGTCCTGTAATCTGAACTTTTTGTTAACTGTTCATCCACCAAGGTCAGGTTGAGATAATAAAAAAGCAGGTCTTCATCAATATCAATGCTTTTTGCCTTATCCTTCAACAATTCAATGGCCTTACCATAATTGGAATAGAAAGAGAGGTATTGGGCCAAGCTTAAATAATCCAAATCTGTTAATGGAATATTTTTGTAATTGGCATGAATATAAGCAACCGATTTGTCTTTGTTTATATAATCCCCATTACTCATAAAGATTTCACTTTTTATGATATTGAAATTAACAAACATCCTGTTAATTAGGGGTTGAGGGATACCATATTTTGCAAGGGCATCGATTTCCTTTTTAAATTCTTCCTCATCAATGGGTTTAATATTGTGCTTCCATATTTTAAACTTTAAAGCTGCTAAGTTGTATTTTACCTTGCCATCTTCTGGGGCAAGCTTTTCAAGATATTTTAATTCATTATAAGCGATTAAAAGATAGGCTTCATCCAGTAAATATCTAATGGCCCAATTTTTATTGAAGAATTGGGAATATTTCCGCTGTTCGGGTATGTCCATTTTTTCCAAGATAATTGGATCTTCCTGTTTGCCTTTTAGCTTTTCAAAAATTGAATTCTGTATTTCCACCGCCTCTGCAATACGTTCATCACCTATTGACTGATTAAAAAGGCCAAGTAGGGCATTGGCAGACATTTCCTTGTATCTGTCCTTTTTTTCCAGATCTAGGGTTATCACCGCTTTTCTATGATTTTTTAGGGAGGGTTCCAATTCAGCCACAGTAGTTCCCCTAAGATTATTTTTTATTTCGGATTTACTAAGGTTTTTAAAATGATGATATGGTGTGGTAGAAATGTCGTTTAAAAATTCGACCCAGTTTTCAGATGTAAAAACTTCGGTAATAATAGTCGGTTTTTGAAAAGTCTGCAAGGCAGTTACAATGCTTTTTGCTCTTTGGTTCTGTAATTCAATATTACGTTCTAAACTGCCTTCCACAGAAGCGTAGGCCCTAATATTGATTTTCTTAATATTGAAATCAGTCAGATTTAGGGAATCATATAAGGGTTTAATATCTTCTTGTGAATACTCGGACTTATTATGTTCAAAGGGAATCTTAAATTTTAGTGTTTTGTATTTTAAAGTATAACTCCCGTTGTCTTGGCTGTCAATTACTTTTGTATTGTAGGTAAGCGAATCTAAGTACATACCCATATCAAGAAGGTCCCACTGATAGGATTTTAAATCAAAAATCCGATAGTATTGGCATAGGTATTTATCATTTAAAAAAAGAATATTAAACTCAACTTCCTTCCCCTTATAATTTTTGGATAGTTTGCCAATTTGTACTCGGAATTTATCTTCTTCAAATGCGCTAAGACCTTCGTGTAGTTCTTTGGAATATACCGGCCTTATAATCTCTCCTTTTATCTGTCTTTTTTCCATTACACCAATAGAACAGTCATAACGGTCTTTTAGAACTATATCAATGGCAATGCCATCACCTGGATTTTTAAATAATTGGTAAAACCATTGCTTGCTATTGACCTCAAAAAAGAGATTGTTGGACCCGTCACGCTGAATGGAAAAACCAACTTCTTTAGGTTTTTGACTAAAAGTACGGGTACAGCGTTGACATAATTGGTCTCTTTCAAGCCCGGGGAATTTTATATCGTATAGATATTGACCCAAGCAAATCGGGGAACAGAATAGTATACATACAAATAAGAGGAGTGTCTTTTGTTTCATTCCAATATTCTCAATAAGCGAAGATACTTTTTTCCATCAAAAGATAACTGTGGGATAAGTCAAGTGGGTAAAAAACATCTTTGAAACGTTATATATAGCTCGTTGTGTCTTTTTTTTAAACAGGGTTAAAAAGAATACTCTTAACAAAAACATCCCCCTTACCTATAAGAGATAAGAGGGATGTAAAAAATGTTTGCCAACGAACTCGGCATATCTTGCTAATCCAAAATTGTCATATGTCTGTGATTCGTTTTTGTGGGCAAATTATTGCCTTTATATAATTAAGACAGTTGTAAAGTCCCAAAATAAGGGTGCTCTAAATTAGTAGCCACTGAGTGTTGCGTTATATACCCAAACTTCATCCCAACTATCTGAAAATGAATCCGACATTCCTCTAAGGAAGCTGTCCCACTCATCTTCACCATGTACTTTTAGAAACGTCTTTTTGAACAAGGGTTCATCGTCCATTTCCGCCCATGTTTTTTGGAAACTGACCCATGCCAAATGACGCCCAATTTTGAATCCTTGGCGAAACTCGTTATCATAAACACCCCATGGATTTTCACCCTCCATAGCTTTTACAGTACTACTCATTTGTTTCAACAAATGATCAATGCTATATCCATGTCCATCTTGTGCTTCAAAATATCTTATAAAAAGTATTGGATATGCTCCGTCATCAGCCGGGTCCATCATATCCGTGTTGGATAGTTCGTCATCCTGTTTCCAGTATTCCCCATGGGTCATTTTCTTTACATAGGGCATAACATTATCTCTCCAATCTTCATCATGACCACCTACGGCTGGTCGGCTATCTATATCAGCAAACTTTAATGGACCCATTTGCCAGACAATTTTTCCGATATTAGGACCAGTAGAAATGTTATAGACTGTGGCCCTATGAGGACCCTCCTTATGATATTTTTGGTTGTGTTTTCTCATATTTTCCCCCAAAATTTTCAGTTTGGTGTTGTCAGGAGTCAAGGTGATATTTTCCCACATGCTGTAGTCAGAATCGCTCTGCGCCTGTACAGTTTGAATGGCTCCAAATATCATGGCGACCATTACTAGTAATGAAATAGATTTTTTAATCATAATCTTAGTGTTTAGTTTACAAATTATAGCTATACGATTATTGCATAACTTCAGTTATGGTCAAAAGGAGTAAATGTTCACAATAAAAACAACTGAGATGGGACGAAGTAGTAGTATTATTGTCCCAATGTGCTTTTTTATTTACCAAGGTGTTTTTGTTGAGGGTATATTGCCCTACGCAATCATGAACCTTGTTGTACGATTTATAATGTCTCGCGAGTGAACAAGGATAACTTCAATAGATTTTTTAATACAAAACAATGTCCAATAATGAGATAGGACACCTGTCCTTGTTTCGAACATCACTTTTCCAATCGGCAATATACAGCTACACCCGTAAAAAAAGCTTCTTTTTATACTGCATATACAAAAAGGCCCATCGTACTGCTATGCTGCAAATAATCAACACTACTATGCCATAGGGATCGCCAACCAGTTGCCCCAACCATTTAAAAATCCCGGAAGTTGTATAGTGCCAATCGATAAATACTCCCGACATGTATATTAAAATCGAATTCATACCGATAACCTTAAAGAAAAACGCCCATTTATTATGTTTCAAGATGTCTATGATGTAGAAAAATAATGCCATTAACAGCATACTGATACCTCCACACTGCAAAGTAAAGGAACTTGACCAAAGGTTTTTATTGATGGGAAAGATAAGATTCCAAATTTGTGCCAAGACAATTAGGATTAATCCGGTAACAGCTATTTGAATAGCAATCTTTTTATTGTTTCCTATTTGAGTATTCCGTAATAAATTGCCAGTATAGATACCTAAAAGGCCCGTGGAAATGGCCGGGATGGTAGATACCAAACCTTCGGGATCGTGTATGCCAAGATACATCTTACCGGGCATTATCAACTGGTCCAAATAGGATGCAAAATTACCTTCCATGGTCAAATCTCCCATAGGATAACCTGGTGCCGAATTAAAAGCCAATAACAGCCAATAGCCAAGTAAAAGAGCAGCAAACCAAATAATCTGTCCTCGCTGTTTAGTGTACAAGTATATGATGTTTGCAAACATATAGGCTAGACCAATACGCCCCAAAACACTGCCAAACCTAATATCTTCAATTGGTCGAATTTCTAGACCATTGTTGTAGATTACACCTAACAGCACTAAAATCAAACCTCTTTTTATAACACGGATCAACAATTCCTTTCTACTTTTTCCTTTTTCCATCTGTTTGCCAATGGAATATGGTGTGGCCACTCCTGCCAGAAATAAGAACAAGGGAAAAATAAGGTCATAAAATGC
>CAXMOE010000055.1:0-14413 GCA_964194835.1 uncultured Flavobacteriaceae bacterium
CGTTGAAATGAAGATGTGAAAGTCCGCTAACCTTTGCTTTTTTACCCGTGGCAGGGACTTCACCAAATACACCTGTGTTGGTGCCGGTAAAAGTCCAATACACAAATGCATCATTTTCAAATATATATCTGTCAGGATTTACTAATTGAAGATCTGGAAACCCAGTGAAGAAAACATTCATACTTGCTTTTAGTTCCTCGCTATTCGTGGCTACGGTTACATTGTTCATTTTTCTAACATAATTTTCCATTACAATGGAATCGAGTTGGGATTCATCCTTATTGTTAAGGAAAGCATTCACGAAAATGTCTAGATTGACTTTAATAACTGCTTCTTTTGATTGACCCTCGGTTAGCTGACCTCGATTTTGTTCTTTGCAGGATACCATAAGCATCAAAAGAAATACTGTTATTAAGCTTGGTATCTTCATAATGTATAATTTTTAAAGGAAATGTTTTTACTTATGGAATCGCTAGTTATTCGTTGTTTGTACTAAAGAATTGCTTTTCCATGATTAAACATAATGATGTTGGATGAAGCACTGTTTTTAATGTCCGAAAGCGCCTATTTATTTATCGAATGATAAATGAGGATAAAATTTGTATATTTATAGTTCTCGTTTCCCCCAGTGTGATTACGTAAGAAATGAGAAATCGTTTACTAAAAGTCGTTTTTATCACTTTATGTGCTATTTTGAATAGTGGTATCAGCGTTGCTCAGATTGTCGATTTTAGCAGAGAAAACCCCTACAAAAAAGTATTTGTCGAGACCGATAATTTCGGGGCCTCTTATCTGTCTACCTTGGAAAATGCCTTTGAAAAAGTAGAAGCGGATTCGGTTCGTTTCTCAATCCTCAACGACCTGGCCTATTATTCACATACCCGTAATTTAACTAAAGCTCTGGACTATACCAATAAGGGCTTAGAACTTACATACTTGAAAAAAGATACTCTGTGGGAGGGCAGGTTTCAGATAACTTTGGGTGCCATATTGTTACGTATGGAAAAATTGGATAGTGCCCAAGTGATTTTACAGGATGCCAAAAGCAAGGTTCAGGAGGTAGATCTTCCTTTTCTAAATACTCAATTGGGTTATGTTTTTGAACGAAGAGGGCAAATAGATAAAGCTGCCGACTATGCGGTGGAATCACTGCGTTTGGGAGACCTATTAAATGATAAAAAAGCTATTGCACTTGCGTACAGTGATTTGAGTAATCTGTTTTGGAAACAATCAAAGTTTGAAATGGGGTTGGATTATGGCCTTAAATCTATAGCGATTTTTGACGAAAGGGGAATGATTGATTTGGACTACGGTTTTACATTATATGTAGTGGGCAACAACTATTTGGCCCTAAATAATTATCGAGAAGCACTTAACTACTACCAGCATTCCATTGCTATTGGGGAACGTTATGGGTTTTATAATAATTTGTGTGATGTGTACATATCATTGGTTGATCTGAATGCCTATTTAAACCAATTTGACCAGGCGGGAGAAGCTGGAGCAAATGCCATAAAATATGCCGAATTGCTTAGCAATGATTTTATGGTGATGCGATCTTGGTTATCTATAGGAAAGCTTCAAATTTTAGAGGGAAAATATATATCGGCCATTGAAAGTCTACAACAAAGCATACAGATTGCAACTGAAGATTTTGGTGATGAATATTATTTAAGTCAAGCCTATGAGGCTTTGGGAAGAGCATATGCCGGCAATCATAAATACAAGGATGCCTATGAAGCCTTTTCGAAATATGACAAACTTAAAAATGAATTTTTTACCATTGAATCTGATCAACGTATATCCTTGTTGCAGACCGAATTTGAATTGGCCCAAAAAGACAGCACTATTGAAATACAGGAAACCCAGCTAAAAAAATTGGGAACTCGACAAACTTTAATAACAATTATTGCCAGTTTGTTGTTGTTATTTTTAATGTTGTTGTACAAAATGGTGCAAACTAATAGAAGCAAAAATAAATTACTCCAGAAGCAAAATAAGGAAAAGGAATTTTTGTTAAAAGAGATTCATCACCGTGTAAAAAATAATCTTGAAATAGTTTCCAGCCTTTTGGCCTTGCAATCTGCCGAAGTGAAAAACCCAAAAGTATTGGAAGCCATGCAGAAAAGTCAACATCGTGTACACAGCATGAGTATGATACACCAAAAGTTGTATCAGGGCAAAAGTCTTTCTAGAATAGACATGAAGGAATATTTTATTAACCTTGGACAATATATAGTTGATTCATTTGGGGAAGAAGACAGGATAAAAATTCAATGTGATATGGAACGTATTGAACTCGATGTGGATATGGCCATACCAATTGGGCTTATTGTAAACGAACTGGTAACCAATTCCCTCAAATACGCTTTCCCGAAAAATATAAATGGCTTGATTGTAATTCGCCTTGCAGAACAAGAATCACAGCTTCAACTAATGGTTTCGGATAATGGGATTGGCAAAAAGTATAAAAATAAGACAGGAGGGACCGGTTTCGGAACCCAACTAATTCAATTGTTAACCAAGCAATTGGATGGTAAAATGACATTGGTCAAAGATAAGGGAACAGTAGCTTCCTTCGAATTTCAACATCATAAAGCAGCATAAGAATGAATACTAAGACAAGAATTTTAATTGTTGAAGATGATATGATCATAGCAGCAAATATTTCCTTGCAGCTAACCAATTTGGGCTATGAAGTTACGGGTATTGAAACAAGGGGTGAAGAAGCCATTTTACATGCCTATGTAAATCCACCCGATATTATATTAATGGACATAAATCTTAAGGGATCCATAGATGGTATCGATACTGCAAAGGCCATTCATAAAGATCATGATGTTCCGATTGTATATCTTACCGCCAATACAGATGAAGTTACTTTCTCAAAAGCCAAAGAAACGCACCCGTTTGCTTTCGTTCCCAAACCGCTTAACGTACTTCAGTTGCAAAGGACCATTGCATTAGTGGTTGAACAACTTAAGGAAAAGGATGCACTAATAATCCATAAAGACAATGATATAGAAGTTATGGACGACAGAATTTTTGTACGGCATAATGGAAAAATGATCAAACTCTTATTGGAGCAAATTCTTTACATTGAGGCAGATAGAAACTATTGCAAAATAGTAACTTCTAAAAGTCATTTTCTGGTATCCAGCACCCTAAAAACAATGGAGGAAAAACTTCCAAGTTCTTGTTTTGTTAGAGTACACCGTTCATTTATGATCAACATTTCCAAATTGGATACTGTTGCTGAAACGCATTTGGAAATTAACAGAAAAGCCATTCCGATCAGTAAATCCCATAAAGAACTTTTATTGGGCCGTATTCAAATGATATAATGGGTAAAGTATTCGTAAAGATGGTTGATAAGTACTAGTTTTCATCTTCACTTACCAGATCTATTCTTAGCAAGTCATAACTGTATTTTTGCTAGTATTTTTTTCGTGGATTATTCCGGCGATTGTTTCTCCTATTACTTTGTTGATTATTGTTATTCCGATTTGCAGATCTTTGCTGTTGATGATGCTGCTGTTTTGGTTCACTTTTTGGATTGTCTTCAACAACTTCATCAACAAACTGGAGTTCTGGCATGAGCGGAATGGTTTGCTTGATCAGTTTTTGGATATCACGCAAATATGGCTTTTCCTCGGGATCACAAAAAGACAAGGCTATACCACTGGCACTTGCACGACCCGTACGACCAATTCGGTGAACGTAGGTTTCTGGTACATTTGGTAAGTCGTAATTCACAACAAGTGACAAATCATCCACATCTATGCCTCTAGCGGCTATGTCGGTAGCTATTAGGACATTCGTGTCACCACTTTTGAAATCGCTCAGAGCACGTTGACGTGCAGTCTGTGACTTATTGCCATGAATGGCATCGGACTTGATGCCAGCCTTACCCAATGTTTTTACGATTTTATTCGCTCCATGCTTGGTCCTTGAAAAGACCAGTACGGAACTTTTTGGATCTTTTTGTAAAATATGTACCAGTAATTTTGACTTGTTATTCTTGCTTACAAAATATACACCCTGTTCTACTTTTTCGGCAGTGGCCTGTTGTGGTTTCACACTCACGCGCTCAAAATCCCCGAGGATTTTTCTAGAAAGGTCCACAATGTCCCTAGGCATAGTCGCTGAAAAGAACAGTGATTGCCGATCCGAAGGTAATTTTGCGATAATCTTGCGAATATCATGTATAAACCCCATGTCCAACATCTGGTCAGCTTCGTCAAGCACAGCAAATTCTACATCCCTTAAACTTATAAAACCTTGATTCATAAGGTCGAGTAACCGACCTGGGGTCGCAATGAGAATATCGACACCTCTACTAAGTGTTTGAGTTTGTTTTCCTTGCTTTACCCCACCGAAAATTACAGTATTCCTAAGACCGGTGTACTTTCCATATGCGCTAAAGCTATCTGCGATCTGAATGGCCAACTCCCTTGTGGGTGTTACTATCAAGGATTTGATTTTACGCGCCTTGTTATGTTGCCGATTTTGATATAAGAGTTGGAGGATTGGTATGGCAAATGCGGCTGTTTTACCCGTACCGGTTTGGGCACAACCAAGTAGATCCGTTCCCTTCAATAGAATTGGAATGGATTGTTCCTGGATTGGAGTGGGATGTGTATAGCCTTCTACACTGAGTGCCTTCAGGATGGGTTCAATAATTCCTAAGTCTTTGAAAGTCATGTATTTTGATAAATAAGCGGCAAAGGTAGAGGAATAGTTCGGATAAAGCTGTTTTTGTGGGTTTTTTACAATAATTTCAATTTCTGTAATATACTGAACTGAGTATTCATCTGTGTGTCCTTAGGCAGTATTACTGATGAATGTCAAACTCATAATCCGTTTAGAGCGGCTTCTGCACAACGCTCTCCATCCATAGCAGCCGATACAATACCACCTGCATATCCGCCACCTTCACCACATGGAAAGAGCCCTTGAATATCAGGATGTTCCAAATTTTCATTTCTCGGAATGTTAACGGGGGAAGACGTTCGTGATTCAACGCCCACAATATTGGCTTCCATGGTGTAGTATTCTTTCATTTTTTGTCCAAATGCTGCAAAGCCGGTCCGTAGTTTACCTCCAATTATTTTTGGTAACAATGAGTGCAGTGGGGCGGATTTTAATCCAGGTTGATACGAAGTGGGATTTAAATCATTTGAAAATCTTCCTTCCACAAAATCTGTCAAACGCTGAGCGGGTGCTGATTGACTCCTACCCCCAGCAGTAAAGGCCAATTTTTCTAAATCTTTTTGAAATTCAAGGCCTTTTAAAACCCCAAAATGATTGTACTTGGGAATGTCCTCATTTACATTGAGTTCTACTACGATTCCAGAATTTGCAAATTGATTGTTTCTTTTGGATGGGGACATACCGTTTACCACTACCTCTCCTTCAGCTGTAGCTGCAGGAACAATAAACCCTCCTGGACACATGCAAAACGAGTAAACTCCTCTTCCATTTACTTGATGCACAAGACTGTAAGCCGCGGCTGGTAATAATTCATTTCTCTTCCCTTTACAATGGTATTGAATTGAATCAATTATATGTTGTGGATGTTCTACACGAACTCCCATGGCAAAGGATTTGGCCTGTAATGCCACTTTTTTGTTATGTAACAAATAATAAATGTCACGGGCAGAGTGCCCTGTTGCCAAAATAACCCGGTTCACGGACATTTCTGTGCCGTTTTGCAATTGCAGGGATTTAAGGCTGTTGTTTTGTATAACGAAATCTACAACTCGGCTTTCAAAATGTATTTCACCTCCATGCTTCAAAATTGTATCGCGAATGTTCTGGATAATCTTTGGCAATTTGTTGGTTCCTATATGTGGGTGTGCATCTATAAGAATTTGATCTGTTGCGCCGTGCTGTACCAAACTTTCAAATACTCGGCGAACGTCACCACGTTTTAGACTCCTTGTGTACAATTTTCCATCGGAATACGTTCCGGCGCCACCTTCCCCAAAGCAATAGTTGGAATCCTCATTTACGATATGGTCTTGATTTATGGCACGGATGTCCCTGCGTCTTTCCTGTACCTTTTTTCCCCTTTCCAGAACAATGGGTTTATATCCAAGTTCTAAACATCGTAAGGCCGCAAACATCCCAGCTGGTCCGAAACCAATGATATGGACAGCTTTGGCAGCCGAAACATCCTTGTATGTAAAGGCGTACTTAGGAGTTTCGGGCATTTTCTCCTTTATATAAACGGCAATTTTATAATTAAAAACAACCAAAGTCTTTCTAGCATCAATAGACTTTCGCAAGACTTGCACGGCACTAATATCTTTTTTGTCAACCCCCAAATGATCTGCAGCTTTTTTGAGTAGAATTTCTTTTTGTGCTTCTTCCTCAATAGTTACCCTGAGCTGGATATTTCTTACCATAAGTGCAAAATTACTGCAATTTGCACTATGATGCTATTACCATGGAAGGTCTTTTGTACCCTGCTGATTTGATACAGGATACTTCCTTATTACAATCCATCCCCAAATAACCACAATTCGGTTAGATTCTTTTTTATTTCCTGCGCATCCGAATAAAATTTGCACTGTAAAACTTAAAATTCAAAATCATGAAACAAGTCATTGCCATTACAACCTTACTAATATGTGCTTTCGGAAATGCACAGGATCAATACACCAATAGCATGCAAAAGGCATTTCAGCTATGGGGAGAGAGCAAAACCACTGAGGCGGTTAACCTTTTTGAACGTATATCAATGGCAGAACCTAACAATTGGTTGCCATTGTATTATGCAGCACAGGTGAATACGGTAACCTCCTTTGGAGAAACGAACACAGAAAAATTGACCCTACAATTGAGAAAAGCACAGGAGTTTTTGGAATTGGCAAAAGCAATTTCCCCTGACAATTCTGAGCTAATGGTACAACAGGCCATGATATTTACTGCTTGGGTTGCTCATGATGGGGCTACCTATGGTGCTACACTTTCAGGAAAAGTGGCGACTTTATATGAAAGGGCTTTGGTTTTGGAGCCAGAAAATCCGAGAGTTGTTTTTTCCAAGGCGGAATGGGATATGGGAACTGCCAGATATTTTGGCCAGGATACTGCGCCCTACTGCAAGGATGTTGAACGTTCCATGGAACTTTTTGCTAACTTTAAACCGGAAACCATCTTTCATCCCAATTGGGGAAAGGAGAGGGCGGAATCTGTTTTGGAAAATTGTAAAGGATAAGCATATTTTTATTTAATAAATTCTAATAATAAAGGTCGAAGAATGAAATATTTGGGCAAAACAGCATTGCTAGGATTATTGGTAGGTGCTATTATATCATTCATCTTTATAGGTATTCAAGTACTTTCCGGCCGTACTTTAAACTTTGATCGGTCTTTGGGTATTGAATTGGGCTACTATATGCTATATGCAGTGGTTTTAACGTTTATCAACGGCACGTTCTTTGATTATTTGAACCATAGGGCCGTTTGGAAAAAATACGCTAAATATAGGCTCATTATAGGCGTGGTTGGCGGCATTGTATTAACTATGATCGGCATATTTGGCCTTCGAGTTTTCGGAGAAATGATTGTGGAAGGAGAGGAATGGAACGAGTTTATTGCCGGAGAAAAAGCTGTGTTTTATGTAATATCCCTATTGATTACTATTGCGGTTTCAGTATTCTTTCACGCCATATATTTTTATAAGGCATGGCAGGAAAAAAAGGTAAAGGAACAAAAAATTATTGCGGGTACTGCCTCAGCCAAGTTCGATGCACTAAAAAATCAATTGGATCCCCATTTTTTGTTCAATAGCCTTAACGTACTCACAAGTCTGATCGAGGAAGACCCGGATAAAGCACAAAAGTTTACTACTTCACTTTCCAAAGTGTATAGGTACGTATTGGAACAAAAAAATAAGGATGTGGTTTCCGTAGATGAGGAACTTCAATTTGCCAAGACCTATATACGACTTTTAAAGATGAGGTTTGAGGACAGTATAATATTGGATATCCCTGATCAAAGTAGTGATCCTGAAGCCAAAATTGTACCCCTGTCCTTACAGTTATTACTGGAAAATGCAGTTAAGCACAATATCGTAAACGCATCTAAGCCATTGCATATTAAAGTATATGAAGAGAACGGAATGCTTAAAGTAACCAATAATATACAGGCAAAGCAAGTGGTGAAGAAAAGCAGTGGTGTGGGTCTTAGGAACATTCATCAACGGTACGGTATTTTAACCAATAGAGAGGTAATTATCAATAAAACGGCAACAGAATTTTGCGTGGGTCTACCTATGCTCAAGAAACAAGTATCAACAATGGAAATTCAGCAATCATATATTGACGACAAACGCTATGAAAAAGCTAAAGAAAGGGTGAAAGCCATTAAAGGTTTTTATGGTAATCTCACGGCCTACTGTATTGTAATCCCTATTTTGATTTTTCTCAATTACAGCACAAATAGCTTTCCGTGGGCAATATTCCCCACCTTGGGCTGGGGTTTTGGTTTATTGGCCCATGGAATGGAAGCTTATGGTTATAATCCTCTTTGGGGAAAAAGTTGGGAGGAAAAGAAAATTAGGGATCTGATGGATAATGAGGAGTTTTAGTCAAATTGGTCGGGGAACAACAAATTCGTGCTTCCCAATGGTGTAAAAAACAGTTCATCCATCAAATATTACAGTTCGGAATTTCAATTTTAGAAATATGTTTTTTAATTACCAATTTTGAGGTGTAATTAAAATATAATCACAAATACATAATTAAAAACCAAAAACAATGGAAGACATAAATAAAGAACACAAATATTTACACGCCAAGGAACGTGTGGGGGAATTAAAAAAATTCTATGCAAGTCTTATGACGTATATCGTCGTTATTTCAGGTTTGGCCCTCATAAATTATTTGACCAATGATTGGAGATATATGTGGTTTCTGTGGGCAGCGTTTGGTTGGGGAATTGGAATTATTTTTCATGCCATAGGAACTTTTAATCTTAATCCTTTTTTTGGAAAGGATTGGGAAGAACGAAAAATGAAAGAATTTATGAGTGAAGATGGAGAACATAAAAGATGGGAATAATTCAATAAAAAAATTCTAAGAAATGGAGAATTCTAATGAGAAAAAATTGCACCGCGCTAAAAAACGTGTAGAGGAACTTAAAGGTTTATTTATTCACTCGACAGTTTATATTGTAATCAATAGTTTTATTTTAGTAAATATTTACTTAAGAAGTAATAATGAGGGTGAA
This sequence comes from uncultured Flavobacteriaceae bacterium, assembly GCA_964194835.1. Classification (GTDB taxonomy): domain Bacteria; phylum Bacteroidota; class Bacteroidia; order Flavobacteriales; family Flavobacteriaceae; genus CAXMOE01. The sequence continues at coordinate 9,238 of CAXMOE010000055.1, forward strand.
ATATTTTGGAAATGGAAACATTTTTTCGTGCTCTTTTTTTGGGGAATTGGATTGGGATTCCATGCAGTCAATGCCCTAAATTACAATCCTTTTTTTAGCAAAAAATGGGAAGAGCGTCAAATACAAAAGTATATGGAAAAAGATAGACAGGAAGCTGATAAATTTAAATAATGGAAAATAGCAAGACACTTCAGGAAAAATATAAAAAGGCCAAAAAAAGAGTGGTAAGGATAAAGGGGTTTTATAAGCACTTAACAGCGTATTTAATTATTAATACGGTTATAATTTGTCTTAAAACATACTTCATGGACTTTGTTGAAATAAAAGGTGTAGGAGATGAAAACTTTCTAAATTGGTTGGATTGGAACATTATTTCAACTCCTCTACTATGGGGAATTGGATTACTTATTCATGGGATATGTGTTTTTCGGTTTAAGTTTGGATTTGTTCAAAAATGGGAAGAACGTCAAATTAGAAAATATATGGAGAATGATAGTTCAACATATGATGAGTTTAAATAGTTTTAACGTATAAAAAGGGGTGGATCATCATAATATAGGGCTTGTACCAGATGACCACAACTCACCAATAGATTATGTTGTTTAACCAATTCGTACAATTTACAACAGTCCAACAAGCAAAGAAATGAACGTAATTATAATTGAAGATGAAAAACCCGCAGCTAGGCGACTAGCTCGGTTATTGGGAGATTTTGATGTAGAAGTCTCTACCATGTTGCACTCAGTGGAAGAATCTATTGAGTGGTTCAAGAACAACGAGCATCCGGATTTAATTTTTTTGGATATTCAGTTGTCTGATGGACTGTCGTTCGAAATTTTTGATGAGGTCACGGTCCTTAGTTCTATAATTTTTACCACGGCATACGATGAATATGCCCTTCAGGCCTTTAAACTAAATAGTGTAGATTATTTATTAAAACCGATTGATGACGAGGAATTGGAGAGTGCAGTTAAAAAGTACAGAAATTTAAATTCTTCTAATCACAAAATTGCATTGGATTTTGAAGATATTAAAAAATTGTTGGTCAATCCCCTGGAGAGGGAATATAAAAAAAGGTTCACAGTAAGGGTAGGGCAGCATTTAAAAATTGTCAATGCAGATGAAGTCGAATGTTTTTACAGCGAAAACAAGGGTACCTATATTGCGACTTCCGATGGTAGAAACTATTTATTGGATACTACCTTGGAAAACCTGGAGCTTGAATTGGAGCCAACAACTTTTTTTAGGGTGAGCCGTAAATTCTATATCAACATCAAACACGTTAAAGATATTGTTTCTTATAGTAATTCTAGACTGCAAATTAAGCTGAACCGGTTTAATGAGCAAGAAATAATTGTAAGTAGGGAACGCGTAAAGGACTTTAAGCTTTGGTTAGAATAATTTCATTTATTGATATAAAAGTTGTTAAATAGTACGGAGAACAATTATAAATTTTATCTATAATAGTGTTTTCTGCTTTAGCGAACCTTGTTATTCTACTCTGTTGTCATCAAAAGACGATGGAAGTAGTTTGGGTATCAATTTAATAAAAATGGGAAGTAAAACAGCACCACCAGGAAGAATAAAAATAGCCAATGACGGAATACTTTTAAAGATATCCAACAACTGCTTCTGAACTTTTTTCTTTTCTTCTGCACTTAAATCCTTTACGGTAGATTTGGAAATGAGAGCAACCAGTTCCTTGCTTTCCGAAAGTTCTTTTTGCAATCGTTTACTGTTCCTTAAAATTAGTTTGTTTACAATTTTTGCCATGCTATCATAAAATTGTACGGCAAGATTACTGTTCTTCAAGTGTGGAATTTTTTCCGCATTCAACTCAAAGAAGGTGGAAACATCATCAAGGGAAGACGATATTTTTTTAGGGTCCAGTTTCAGATCACTTCCAATTCCAAAAATAAAATCCGATTCCTTGTATTCCACCGATTGGTCTTCCCAAACGGTTAGGCAGGCCACGTCTAAAAAATATTGGTTTTCACTAGGTGAAAACCGGTTAATCAGCTTTTCCCTGTAAGAGCCATCAAAATGCTGTTGGTTACTATCAACAAAAGTCAAAGAGGAGGCAAATAGTTGGGCCAACTTTTCATCGTTTTTATTTTTTTCCTTTGAATTTAGCGCATGATAGGTCATGTTTATCGTAATGTATTCAAGATCTCTTGCGTGCTCCCTTATTTCAAACTCATCTTCAAGATATCTTTTGAATGTCAGTACATCTATGAGCAAGAGGGAATTGGTGATAATACTATTAAAGGTCTTGCTAATTACATTATCTTCTAAGTAAATCCTTGAGTCCAGTAATTTTTCTAACTGGGAGGAGGTTTTTTTCCCAGTAAGTATCTTATTCAGGAGTGATATCCTACTCACATCCAATACCTGATAAAATTGAAAGATACAGTCCAAAAAGGCCTCAAAATTATTCTTTCGATATTGAAAATTATAGGTGAAGTATAGGGCTGTAAGGAGATTTATTTTGGCGTTTTCATCTTCCGACAAGTTAAGTTCTGCTGCAATAAATCCTGGTATTCTAACATTGATTCCATATATGAATCCAGTTTCTTTTAAAAGTCCATATAATTCTTCAAATGAGGAATACTGATGTAGATTATCCTTAACCAGATACCCGAATTTATCAATCCAACCTGATGCTGATGGGTTCATTGGTGTTAGATTTAAACGTCCAAATTAATACAAAATATAGGACTTTTCTTAAGTGAAACATGATTTTTAACAAATTGATTCAAAGTCCCTATGAATTTAAGTTTAGAAAAGTGAAAGGGATTAATGGAACAAAGTAATACAAGCAGTTGATGTTTTTGGTTAATTTTAACATTTTTGTAGGAAAATTCGGTTGAAATGACTATTTTTATCGTTTAAGTACAATAATTTATTACTATTCTGAAGGCCCCAAGTTTTACAGAATAAAAAAGAACGAACTAAAAATTGATCTTTTAAAATTAACCTAAATCAAAAACGTTATGGAGTATGTTCTATTTGCCCTGTGGATTTCAGTGATGCTATTTTTGGGTTTTAAAATATTATTCGCTCATTTGTCGTTAAAGGATGAAAAAAAGGGAAAATAGTTGAATGGCATCCTAACCTATGGGATACCAATTTCCAAACTACCCCAATCGAAATGCTGAAAAGTTATATTCAGTGCTAAAAAGCATTCAATTCGTTACGCCTAATGTTGTATTTGGAACTGTAATTTGGTTTTGATACGGTTTGTCTTTCCTTCTTTTAATTTAAACCTTTTTTAAACCAATTGATTAATTTTTATTCGAATATGATTAATCCAAACTAAGTTGTTTTGTTCTGTAATCATTTAATATCGCTATTGGTATAAAGCAAAAAAGCTGCTTGTTCAGCAGCTTTTGAAGTTATCCTATAAGGTTATGTTACTGAATAATACCAGCACAACTTACCCTTGAGCCAGCAGCACCACTAGGCTGTGAAGTAAAATCGTCTACCCCTTGGTGTACAATAACACCCTTCCCCAAAATATCTTTAGTGTCATCACCACAACCAATACACCATTCATCTGTTGTAAACTCTACTGTAGCGTTACCCTCTGCATCCGCTATAAAATTACCAATGTCACCTTTGTGGTAGCCTTCCGCTGATCCCCATTTAGCATGAGGTTGAAAAGTGGGGTTCCAGTGCCCGCCAGTAGATTTTCCATCCGCAGAGGAGCAGTCTGCCTTTTCATGAATGTGAATGGCATGTTCTCCTTCCGTAAGGCCAGATAGTGAAGCGGTCATCATAACAATACCTTCTTCTTCGGTAAAAGTAACCTCACCCTTTACATTGCTATCGCTTTTGGGTTCCATGCTAAATTTTATGACCTCAACACTCACTTCTTTTTCCATTTCTTTCACGGCTTCCTTTGTTTCCTTCTTAACTTCCTTGCAATTGTAGGAAGCAATTATTACAAGCCCTAAGGCCAATACTTTTATTTTGTGCATGCTATTTTTTTTAAAATTAGAATTTAAAGTTACATAATAATTCAAGGATGGTCAACCTAACATTTAAAAGATTTTAGCAATTCTTGATTGTTCCGAATTTCCCATTGGAAATTAAAAAAAAGAGGTGACTTCAAAAAGCGGATTATCAATTAATCAATGAGTTTGGTTAATACCTGTACCTCGTTATGTAAAGTCCTGTGTACAGGACACTTATTGGCTATTTCCAATACTCGTTGTCGTTGTTTTTCGTCAAGTTTCGCAGTTAATTTTATCTCTCGGTGAAATGTGTCAATTTTTGCATTGGGAGATTCACAATCTTCGCAATCGGCTGCATGTGATTTGCCATATGTCGTATGTACTTCCACATTTTCTATGAGCCATCCCTTTCTTTTGGCATACATCTGTATGGTCATTACCGTACAGGCAGATAAGCCCGCTGACACCAGTTCATATGGGGAAGGTCCAAAATCATTGCCGCCTACTTCCAATGGCTCGTCTGCCATTAAATAGTGGTTTCCAACCTTCATTGGTGTGGAAAAACCGTCGGCCACATCTAAACTGGCCATTACTTGATGTTTGGTTTTTAATTTCCCTCCAATCGGAATATCAACATATCTTAATGCCCATCCAGAGATTACTTCACCAACATAAGTAGAATCTTTTTTATTCATAAGTAAATGGTCCGCACCATCCAGTGAAACAAAACTTTTTGGATGATGGGCAGCCAAATAGATTTCCTCGGCATTTTTGATGGCCACTGTATCATCCTGTGGTGAATGCATGACCAATAAAGGCTTTCGTAATTTTTTCACGGTTTCTGGCAAGGACTTGGTTTCCAGATCATCAATGAATTGCTTTAATTGTGAAATCCCGACCACTTAAATTTATTACTGCTTTCCCGTTATTTTCAATTTCCTTCAGGCCACTTTTAATTAAATGTGTTACATGTTTAGGGTTGGAAGGTGCACCTACCGTTGCAATTGCTTTTATCGAAGGTATTTCTTCAGCAGCAAAAATTACCGCTGCGCCTCCCAAGGAATGCCCGATAATAAGGGTAGGGGCCACGTAATTTTCTTTTAAATAATTAGCTGCAGCCACTAAATCGTCAACGTTTCCAGAGAAATTCGTGTTTTCAAAATCACCTTCACTTTCGCCTAAGCCTGTAAAATCGAAACGCAATACTCCAAATCCATGGG
>CAXMOE010000056.1:0-14094 GCA_964194835.1 uncultured Flavobacteriaceae bacterium
TGGCATCTTTTTTGGAGAATCATAGTTTAACATCTGAAATAAGAATATGGTCACATCATTTTGATACCGGCGCCTATGTTACTTTGGCAAATAACAATGGTCGCGCAGCAGGACTGGGACTTGCAATTCCGGATACGATGGTCAATGATCACTACTTTTATATCAGCGGATATGATGGGCACAAAGGATTGGACACCTCCGGATTTGGTCCACTAACACACGGTAAATGGTATAACAATGGTTTTAAGGGTGCCGTTTTACCCACCACGAATGTCACTAAAGCCATGGCCGATACTTTTTTTTCTGAAGCACTAAGGTATATAGCAGCTGAATGACATTTATGATTTGGCATTTAATAGCCTTTTCAGGAACCAGTGTAGATATAGATATAATTTGTTGAAAGAAGTATTAGATCGTAAAAATGGAAATCACAAGTGAGTTTTGGTATATGCTACCAATCGCTATTGCAATAAACACAGTAGCAATATTTTCTAATATTGTAGAATAGATGGTAATACGGTAGACTTTAATTTAAAAAAGAGAATTGGAAAAATTATCGGGCAATTTCGGTACAACTGAAGCTTTATCACTGAATTCCTTTCGTGAGATGGACAATTTGGTGGTTGAAGAGTATGGACTTCCCATCGAATTAATGATGGAGAACGCAGGTTTACAACTTGCCAGATTGGTAGTAAAATCAATAAAAGACCAAAATTGCAAAGTACTTATTGGTGTTGGAAACGGAAATAATGGTGGAGGTGGTTTAGTTGCGGCTAGAAGACTCGCTGCTTGGGGATTTGATGTATATCTAGACATGCCAATACTAATTGACAAAGAGTTGCCAAAAAGACAATTACAACGGGCGTTACTATTTGGAGCGAAAAACAAACCGATTTCAAATCCGCACATCTGGGTAGACGCATATCTCGGTTTTTCTCAACGTTTTCCACTTTCAAAAGAATTTAATAATGCTCTTGAGCGGGCAAATGCTTCAAAAGCACATAGAATTTCTTTAGATATTCCCATGGGTATATCCAAAGATATCACAAACCCAATGTTTATGGCACATCAAGTCCTTACACTTGCTGCCCCAAAATTTATCCTGAATAACTTGGCCAAAAAGGTGGAAATCTATATTGCAGATCTCGGCATACCAATATCGGTATACCAAAAATTCAACATTGCTATGCCCCCTTTTTTTAAACGTTAATTGATTCGAATAAAAACTGACCACTCATGAAAAAAAACATTATTTGGCACAAAGTATTGAATCGTAAAAATGAATTGCCGGAGGGCAGGGTAAAAACAGTGACTGCAAACCATAGAGGCATCTGTCTTACCCATTTTGAGGGTAAATTTTCGGCTTTGGACAACAAGTGCCCACACCAAGGGGGACCCTTGGGAGAAGGGTCTATTGAAAACGGATTACTGCGATGTCCATGGCACGGTTGGGATTTTCATCCCTGTACCGGTCTGCCTCCAGGAGGTTTTGATGATGGAGTAGAAACCTTCCCTACCAAGGAAGAAAACGATGGCATTTATGTAGGAATGGTAGAAGAACAGGCACATGAGCCTACAATTTCCGATATCATGGTTGAAACTATGATCAACTGGGGTGTAACCAAAGTTTTTGGGATGGTAGGACATTCCAACCTTGGATTTGCCGATGCATTGAAACGACAGGAACAGAAAGGGAATCTGAATTTTTATGGTATTCGTCATGAAGGGGCCGCGGCCTTTGCCGCATCGGCCTATGGGAAATTAACAGGGATACCTGCCGCATGTTTTACAATTGCAGGACCGGGAGCAACCAATCTATATACGGGTATGTGGGATGCCAAGGTTGATAGGGCTCCTTTTTTGGCCCTAACAGGACAAGTTGCAACACAGGTTGTGGGAACCGGAAACTTCCAAGAAGTTGATCTAGTTCAGGCATTTAATACGGTTGCTGAATTTAATCAGCGTGTCCAGGGAAATAGTAAACATGCAGAATTAATGTCCCTCGCCATTAAACATGCCTTGCTAAAAAGGGATGTATCGCATCTTACCTTTCCCGATGAAGTACAGGAACTTAAGGCCAATTCAAATGAAAAAGCCCAACATCCCACCAATAGGATAACTCCCTTGGATATTGCGCCTCCAAAAGAAATGGCAAATAAGGCCATAGCGCTCATCCAGAAAGCAAAGAGGCCACTTATTATTATGGGCCATGGAGCACGGGAACACAAGGAAATGATTGTGCGTTTTGCAGAAAGGTTAAATGCTGCGGTCGTTACCACCTTTAAGGGAAAAGGGTTGATCGCCGACAATCATCCGTTGGGATGTGGTGTCCTTGGACGAAGTGGAACTCCAATAGCATCCTGGTTTATGAATGAAGCTGATCTATTGATTGTATTTGGAGCTTCATTTTCCAATCATACGGGAATTACAAATAAAAAGCCAACCATTCAGATAGATTTTGATCCCTTGGCATTAAGTAAGTTCCATGAAGTAGATGTAGCGGTCTGGGGGGAGATTTCGCGTACGCTTGGTATTTTCTCCAATGAGTTAGAAGGAAAAACAAACACCTTTGATCAACGAAAAGAAATAGCTGAACGATGGGCCATCTGGAAAACTGAAAAAGCAAAACGCCTTACCGAAACTTCGGAAAATGGATTGAGCTCGATTGCAGTTTTCGAGGCGATGAACAAAATCTCACCTAAAAACGCAGTAATGTGTGTTGATGTAGGCAACAATGCATATTCTTTTGGGCGTTATTTTGAACCCCAAGAGCAAGATTTCCTAATGTCGGGATATTTGGGTTCCATAGGATTTGCACTTCCTGCGGCCATGGGAGCATGGGCAGCGGTGGGCAGTACACGACCAATTGTAGCAGTTGCAGGGGATGGTGGCCTTTGCCAATACCTTGCAGAAATAACAACCTTGGTTAAATATAAAATGCCCATAAAACTGATAGTCCTCAACAATCACGAATTGGGAAAAATATCAAAGGAACAACGAGCCGGTGAATTTGATGTATGGCAAACATCATTATTTAACCCAAATTTTGCGGAATACGCTATCTCCTGTGGTGCTTGGGGTAAACGGGTAGAAAAAGAAAATGATCTGGAAACCGCAATGCAGGAGTTATTTAAACAGCCCAATGCAGGTCTATTAGAAATCATTACCGATGTAAACTTGATATAATATAGCACAGGGCAATTATTAATCTAAATTCAGTCTATATGCTTCAATCTTTCAGCATTATTTTTTCTCTAGCAGCATTTTTTAGTTTTGTGAATTACAAATGGCTGAAACTACCTGCCACCATTGGCTTAATGCTGATGAGTTTAGCTACTATCATAATACTCACATTGAGTAAAGGAATTATCCCAGAATTTTATCAGTTCTTTTGTGATATTGTGACCAATTCTGATTTTAGAACCTTGCTCCTGGACGGAATTTTAAGTTTTCTCCTTTTTGCCGGAGCCTTGCACGTAAACATCGATGATCTGGCTAAGGAGAAATGGTCTGTATTTTTATTTGCTACCATAGGAGTATTGATCTCTACTTTTATAGTTGGTGGTTTAACCTTTGGTGTAGCGCAATTAGTTGGTATCGAATTGCCTTTTTTGCACGCCTTACTTTTTGGTGCACTGATTTCACCCACAGACCCCATTGCTGTACTTTCAATCCTTAAAAAAACCAAGATTGCTAAAAACCTTGAAGTTAAAATTGAGGGGGAATCTCTTTTTAACGACGGAATTGGGGTAGTTGTTTTTTCTGGAATACTAATTCTTGCAGATATGGGAATACATCCTACTGATAGTTCATTGGGTGTGGAAATAGGAAAATTATTCTTGGAAGAAGCTGTTGGTGGAATTCTATATGGTGCTCTGCTCGGTTATATCGGGTATGCTAGCATAAAATCGGTAAAAGATAATCCGCAGTTAGTTGTCATGATAAGTCTGGCCATAGTAATGGGCGGCTATGCTTTTGCTTCCATTATTCATGTTTCAGGGCCCTTGGCTATGGTTGTTTCCGGAATGATTATCGGTAACAGATTAAATATAGCTACCAATAATGGACCTACCAGAAAGTTGCTCAACGAAATATGGGAAGTGCTTGATGATGTATTTAACGGCATTTTATTTGTTCTTATAGGATTGGCAATCCATCTTTTAAAATTTGAGATGGGTTACTTAACCTTGGGAGTACTCAGCATTTTCATTGTATTGTTTGCCCGGTTTATTTCTGTTTTGTTACCGTATTCATTATTGAAACATCCGGAAAGTAACCCCTTAAAAACTGTGACAGTGTTAACATGGGGTGGACTTAGAGGGGGCATCTCCATTGCTCTGGCATTGAGCCTGGCCAACAGTCTTTCTTCAGAAATAATCCTGTACATTACCTATACGGTTGTATTATTTTCGATTATAATACAAGGACTTAGTATCGGGAAATTAGTTAAGAGACTGTACAAGTAATCAAATACGATAATGAAAGAACAAGACAATAGCATTCCAGAGGGCAAAGAAACTAAAAAACAGGAAAAGATAAGAGACCGCCTAATTATGGAAGAATTAGGTGTGGACAAGGACGGATTGAAATCTTTAATTAAAACACTGGCCAAGGTAGCTCCACGTCCAGAACGGGGAGTAGAGACTTTGTTTCGTTTGGTTTCAAAAAATCAATATACGTTGAATACGATGATCGACAGAAAATCCAATATTTTAATTTCGATCAATGCTTTGATCCTTTCCATCATTTTAGGGACAGTCCTAAACCAGCTCGATAAAGACCCTCACTTAATTTATCCTGCTATAATGATGCTGCTCACCAATTTAATCTCCATTACTTTCGCGGTGTTTGCAACACGTCCAGAACTTAAACACGGGGACAAGGAATCGGAAAATTTAATGTTTTATGGTAATTTTCATGAAATGAGCGAAGCAGATTATGTAGCTAAGATTACAGGATTGATGGACAAGGGGGACGCACTTTATATAACCATTGCCAAGGATGCCTATCATTTGGGCAAAACCATAGATCGTAAATTTAAATTGTTGCGAAAATCATTTACGTATTTTTTGTCTGGAATTGTAATTTCTGTTTTGGCATTTATTGCATGTCACCTAATGTTTTAGGGAACTTTATCATTGACTGATTGTTGGTCATATTGAAGACGAATGATTAGTATAAGAATAGTAGCCGATTGCTGGATTCAAACCTATCAAATTACAAGATAGTTGGAGCGAACAAAAACCCCTTATTTTACTACTGTCTCAGCTACTATTTTTATACATTGTTGAGTACAGTAATTCTTTATTATCTAAGCCTCATTTATTGATAGTGGTTTTGGTTGTGTCCCATCAATATCTTTTATGCCGTACTCAATAGCTTCCCTAGCAGCTATCAGCACCTTCCCTGTTTTATCAATAATATTAGGGTCTGAAGCAAGCTTTGATATGACCATTCCAATAAACTCTGGTGATTCTGAATTGGTCAAGTCAAAATAGTCTTTAGCCTTTAACACAGCCTCTGTTCTTACTAGGCCTGGATATATACAGATTACCGGAATGTTGAATTTATATAATTCATGAGCCATTGCCTCAGTCATTTTGTCAGTGGCCGCTTTTGATGTACAATAAGCCACTCCTTTATCATTTCTTTGGCCTGCCCAATACGAAAGATTAAAAATTATGCCTGACTTCTTTTCAATCATTTTTTGAACAGCTTGACTACTTGCAAAATAGGCTGCTCTTACACCAGATGTAAACATCTTGTCCCACCTTGACATTGGAGAAGACCAAAACCCTTTTTCTGTCCAATATTCAGTACCATCACTAAAGTATTCATAACCTCCCCAAACGCTATTTACCAAGATGTCAAGCCGATCATATTCAGCAAAAATTTGACTGAATACATTAGCTACTTCTTGGTCATTTGTATGGTCACATCTAATGGCCTTGCATTTACCACCATTTGATACAATTTGCTCTTCAGTTTCATAAATAGTGCCTGGAAGTTGAGTTGTTCCATCTTCTTTATGTTCAGTCCTTCCTGTTATATAAACTGTGGCACCATCCTTTGCTAGCGACATTGCTATCCCTTTCCCCACACCACGGCTTGCACCTGTCACCAATGCAATCATATTGTGTAAATTTTTCATTCTTTAGGGAAGTATATTCTACGTATTGTACTCAATTCATTTTATCTGCATAAAAATAGATTTTTATCTAATTAAATTGAGGGATAAAGAGATAAATCGTAATCTTTTATGAGTACACATCAATCAGTTAATTATATAAAACAATATCTCCAGTAAATAACACATTCCAGGGATTAGCTGCGCTTTTCCCTACAAAGCTCCGCTTTGAAAACCAAAAAAAGAAATGCTTTGCTTTACTTCAAAAAAGAAGTGAGCTTCTTTTTGAAACTCGCTTGCATTAAAACCTTTTTTTGGTTTATTCGTGACCGCGGAGGGATTCGAACCCCCAACCCTCAGAGCCGAAATCTGATATTCTATCCAGTTGAACTACGCAGCCTTGGTAATCTGTTTTAGCGAGCGCAATTTACGCAAAAAGAACTATGCGGTGCCAATAAAATTCGCTCAATTGGGATTTTGTTTTTACATTTTACACAAATACCAAAATCGGTGGTATCCAATTTCTGTATATTCCTTTTCAATCCCACCAGTCGCTCTTTTGCTTTTAGCAGTGCAGCATCCAAAACACCTTTATTATTGATGGCGTCCATTCTGGAGACACGACCTATGGCGTTATCAGGCGCTATTGGTTTTGCTAAGTCCTCGTAACGCTCTACGCGCTTTGTAGTTTTAATTAATTCCTCTTCTAAAAGTTTGCGTATTTTATCAGTGTCCATTGACTCATTATTAGGCCAACTTACTCCTGACTATTCCAGAAATGGTCTTGCCATCTGCCTGTCCAGCCAGTTCCTTGGACACTATACCCATAACCTTGCCCATATCTTTCATTCCGGATGCACCAGTAGATTCAATGGTTTGTACCACCACTTTTTCTATTTCTTCTTCGGATAATTGCTCCGGTAAAAACTTCTCTATTATTGCTGCTTGTGCCAACTCAGGTCCAGCCAAATCTTCCCTTCCTTGCTCTACATATATGGCTGCACTGTCCTTTCGCTGTTTAACAAGTTTTTGTATCAATTTAATCTCATCATCTTCAGATAAACCTTCCCCAACTCTGCCTTGGGTCTGTGCCAATAATAATGCCGATTTTATAGCACGAAGCGATTCCAACGCTACCTTATCCTTGGCCTTTATTGCAGAATTCATTTCCTCCATTACCTGTTGTTGTATGCTCATATCCCAGTAATTTTGAGGCACGAAGATAAAAAATAAACCCGAAAATAGTTGATATTTTCGGGTTTAAACTTGCGGTAATAACCTTATTTCTGAAGAAGTTAATCTACATTGTCATGTAAAAAGGAATTATTGGAACGCAACTGTATCTCGTCATTACTATCCTCACTAAGGGTTGTTCTTGAAACCTTGCTTTCACTAGGTTTTTCATTTAAATCAACCCCCTGACGTTTGTATGCCGGTTCCTTTTCAATTTCGTCTATATTACCTAGGCTATTTTGGAATTTATAATTAAAATCCTTTAACTTTTTCCTGCGTTCGTCTGCCCTATCCCTTAACAACTCCTGGATGGGGCTGTCCATAGGATCTATTTCTTTACCCTTGGATTCCTTAGAATCAGATTCGATATTTGACAAGGTTTTCTTCTCAAAAACAAGTTCGTCTTCCAATATTTTGGGCTCAAATTCTTCCGCTTTAGATTTTGCGCCTGTCAGTTTATTTTCCAATTCCATATAATCGTCAAGACTATAACGGGTTTCCCCCTCCTTGTTATACTCTAAAACTGGTATTACCTCTATATGTTCATTGACATCGATTTCGTTTATATCTTCATCCAAGTTGAATGTGATTACATTCTCCTCTTGCTCGTCTTCAGTTGTATTGGAAGTGGATAAAGGCATATCAAAACTAATGGCAACCTGATCTCTATCAATATTTTTGGATGGTACTACTTCAGGATCTACAACTTCAATATCATCCAAAGTATCTTTGGAATCTATGATGATAAAATCATCGGCAACTTCATCAGCAACTACCTCCTCATAGAACACATTAAAATTTTTGATGTAATTCGAGGTGGGAATAAGGTCCAACTCCAGATCCTCCTCAATCAAGGTATGTTTTATTATAGGCTCTGGTTTATCTTCTTCTTCCTTTAATTGATGAACAGCTTGTTTATTCGACAAATCTTGCACAGCCTTTTGTTCATCTTCAAGTGTGTGTATGATTTTTTTCGTCTCTGTATTTACAATATCATCTTGTTGATCTATATTAAAACCAGTTGCTATAACGGTAACCGCAATGGCTTCCCCTAAATCTTCATCTTCACCAACACCCATAATTATATTGGCCCCATGACCAGCCTCAATTTGGATATGGTCATTTATTTCCCCAATCTCATCTATGGTAATCTCTTGAGAGCCCGATACAATAAGTAACAGGACGTTCTTAGCACCCGTTATTTTATTATCGTTCAATAATGGAGAATCCAATGCCTTCATAATGGCTTCGTTGGCCCTAACAGAACCAGCAGCTATTGAGGACCCCATAATTGCCGTACCACTATTGGAGAGTACAGTTTTTGCATCACGAAGGTCAATATTTTGCGTATAATGATGTGTAATTACTTCTGCGATACCCCTGGCAGCTGTAGCCAACACTTCATCTGCTTTAGAGAAACCGGCTTTAAAACCTAAGTTGCCATATACTTCCCGTAGCTTATTATTATTGATAACAATTAAAGAATCTACATTTGATCGCAATTTTTCAATACCGAGTTGGGCTTGTTGACATCGCATTTTACCTTCAAACTGAAATGGCATGGTCACGATTCCTACCGTAAGAATTTCCATTTCCTTGGCCAACTTGGCAATAACTGGTGCAGCCCCAGTCCCTGTTCCTCCACCCATTCCGGCGGTAATGAACACCATTTTGGTGGTATGGTCCAACATTCTCTTAATGTCTTCCATACTCTCTATGGCAGCCTGTTCCCCTACTTCTGGGTTAGCTCCTGCTCCCAAGCCCTCAGTCAGGGAAACCCCCAACTGTATTTTATTGGGCACAGTACTATTATGCAATGCTTGTGAATCGGTATTACATATCACAAAATCCACCCCATTTATTCCTGCCTGGAACATGTGGTTAATTGCATTGCTTCCACCACCACCAACACCAATGACTTTTATAACGTTACTTTGATTCTTAGGTAAATCAAAAGCAATACTTTCAAATTCAGTGTTCTTACTCATCCTGTTTAAATTACTGGTTTTTCTATTTGTTTTAGTCTAGATGCGTTATTCAGCATTATCCAAAAAATCCTTCAACTTCTCGGACCATTTATCAAAAACGGATTTTCGTTCTTTATTTAGCGCTTTTTTAGTAACGGTTTCGCCTTGCCCGTCGTAAAGAACATCTTCCAATGTCTCCCCCTCTTCATGCAATGCCCTATTTTTAGCACTATTTTCAACCGCGTTCATCAATAACCCAACTGCTGTTGCATATAAAGGACTGGCAATTTCTTCATCGGAATCCCCGGCCAAATGCTCGTTGGGATACCCTATTCTGGTATCCATCCCGGTAATGTACTCTACCAATTGCTTCAAATGTTTCAACTGGCTCCCTCCACCGGTAAGTACGATGCCTGCAATTAATTTTTTCTTTTGCTCTTCATGCCCGTAATTCTTAATCTCCACATATACCTGTTCTACAATCTCCACTACCCTTGCATGTATGATCTTCGAAAGGTTTTTTAGGGTAATTTCCTTGGGCTCCCTTCCTCGTAAGCCTGGAATCGAAACAATTTCGTTATCCTTGTTCTCTCCTGGCCACGCAGATCCAAATTTCATTTTTAAAAGCTCTGCCTGCTTTTCTATTATAGAGCATCCTTCCTTTATATCCTCAGTAATAACATTGCCTCCAAAAGGAATCACTGCAGTATGGCGGATGATCCCGTCCTTAAAAATTGCCAAATCTGTTGTTCCACCCCCTATATCTATCAAGGCAACCCCAGCTTCTTTCTCTTCTTGGCTCAACACAGCATCTGATGATGCTAAAGGCTCCAAAGTAATATTGCCCAAATTCAGCCCTGCACTTTTAATACACCTCCCAATGTTTTTTATGGATGATACCTGACCTACCACAACATGGAAATTTGCTTCCAGTCTACCCCCGTACATTCCAATCGGCAGCTTTATTTCTGCTTGCCCATCTACTTTGTACTCTTGGGGTAATACATGTATAATTTCTTCTCCAGGCAGCATCACCAACTTGTATACCTGGTTACATAGTTTATCCAAATCATCCTCATTGATCACTTCTTCGGAATTGACCCTAGTGATATAATCACTGTGCTGTAAACTTCTAATATGCTGCCCAGCAATGCCCACAACCACCGAATCTATTTTTAATCCAGAATTCAACTCCGCCTGTTCAATTGCTTGTTGAATTGATTTTATGGTTTGGGTTATATTATTGACCACTCCACGATGAACGCCCAAACTTTTAGATCTTCCAATCCCCAAAATTTCAATTTTGCCATATTCGTTTTCCTTTCCAATAATGGCTACAATTTTGGTGGTCCCAATATCTAACCCAACCGAATAATTACCCTCTTCCATAATTTATATTTTGGTGCACACTACCTGATTATTAAATTCCAAGCTTACTATATTAAAATCTTCCAATGTTTTGTCCTTAGTGGCTTTACTATAAAAGGCTTTAAAATTGTTGAACTTTTCCATTAGATTTTCAACATTGCCCAAATTCACCACAAAATTTTCCATGCGAAATTTTAATTGATACTTCTCATCATCTTCCACATGAATTCCAATAATATTCTTTCTTAAAAATTCATCGTTGTTGATGTATGTCAAAATAACATATATATCTTCAAGACTTTTACCCGTTATCTTTCCTGTGATTATTGGCACCCTAGCTGAATGATTTTTCGACATCGGCATACGTTTTCCATCTTTATCAACATAGAATTTTGTATCCCCCTCTACTCTTCCAATTGGTTGCCTTTGTACAATTTTCGACGTAAGCTTCCCATTCACAGTAAGATAAACTTGGGCCTTTTTCACCATATCATTGGCCTCAATGACCGACTCTATAGTATTCAAATCTAAATTTTCTTTAGGTACCTTTTTAAGTACCCCAAAATTTTGTATTAACAATTTATTAACCATCTCATATGTGATATATAAATTTTGATCTCCCACGAACTCAATCTGTATTCCATCTACCTTCTTTTCAATGCTTCTTTGGTTAGAAAACGCGTAAAGCCCCATAATTACTAGGATTAGAGCACTTAATTTGATGTAGTTCCAATTAATTTTCATATTCCAATTCTTTTTGAATTTTTAATACTTCCAACCCAATATCACCAGCGCCCATGGTCACTAAAACCTCAGGATTCAGGTTTTTAATCTCTGCGATTAGACTTGATTTATTGACCAGTTTTTTGTTAGGATTCTGAATTTTATCCAATAACCATTTTGAGGTAATCCCTTTTAGGGGTTTTTCCCTTGCAGGATAAATGTCCAATAGTAAAACCGCGTCAAATTTTGACAAGCTTACCGCAAAATCATCTGCGAAATCTTTTGTACGTGAAAATAAATGGGGCTGAAATACTGCCAGTATCTTTTTGCTGGGGTGCATCTCCATAATCGCATCATAAACAGCATTTATTTCCGTAGGATGATGGGCATAATCATCGATAAAAACAAAATCGTCTTGCCGTATTTTATAAGAAAATCGCCGTTGTACTCCTTTGAAAGTTTCCAAAGCCTCCGCAAGGCGATACGGTGGGGAACCTGCTTGTATCGCCATTGCAAAAGCTACCAATCCGTTAAGCAAATTGTGCTTTCCGGGCTTACTAAACTTTACCCCCTTTAGGGTTGTTTCGGGGGTTCCCAAGTCAAAAATGTAGGTGCCATGTTCTATTTTTAAGTTCCGGATACAATAATCCGAATCATCTTCTATACCATATGTAATCCCATCCATTGGAAGGCCGTTTCGAACAAATAGCTTTCCGTTGGGTTTTAATCTCGCTGCAAATTCCCTGAAGGACTTTATAAGCTCTTCGCTACTTCCATAAATGTCCAAATGATCAGCATCCATAGATGTAATACAGGCAACATCTGGAAATAATCTCAAAAATGAGCGATCAAATTCATCTGCTTCAACTACTGAATACTTGGTGCCTTCCAACAAGAAATTACTATTAAAATCTTCCGATATACCCCCTAAAAAAGCAGTAATTGGCGTTCCAGTTTCCTTTAACAAATGCGCCAAAATGCTCGAAGTGGTTGTTTTTCCATGCGTACCTGCTACAGCAAAACAAAAAGTATCCTTTGTAATAATTCCCAAAACTTCAGATCTCTTCTTTATCTCAAACCCATTCTTAGAAAAGTAGTTTAACTCCGTATGGTCCTTGGCCATTGCTGGGGTATAAACAATTAAAGTGTTGTCGGAATCAAAATAATTCTTAGTAATCAAATCCAAATTATCTTCGTAGTGTATCTCTATTCCCAATCCAACCAATTCCTTGGTTAATGGTGTCTCGTTCATATCATAACCTGCCACGTTTTTTCCAACAAACTTAAAATAGCGTGCCAGTGCGGACATTCCTATACCTCCTATACCGAGAAAATAGATGTTATGAATGTCCTTTAAATCCATTTTACTTTTTTAATAAATTATCTATTTCGTCCACAATTTGCCTTGTGGCGTTGGGCATGGCCAATCTCTTCATATTGGACCCCAATTCTTGCTGCTGATTTTTAGATAAGTACATATCCGTAAATACAGCATCAAACTTCGTATCCAAATCTTTTTCCTTGACCAATAGCGCGGCTTTTTCATTTACCAGGGCAAGCGCATTCTTTGTTTGATGATCTTCAGCCACGTTGGGCGAAGGAATAAAGAGTACGGGTTTCCCAACAATACATAGTTCAGAAACTGAACCCGCACCTGCTCTTGAGATAATAAAATCTGCAGTCGCATATGCAAAATCCATCCTATTAAGGAAATCGAATACCTTCACCGTATCCGAATTATATTTTTTATACCGCTCATGATATAGTTTACCACATTGCCAGATTAACTGGACCCCAAAGGTTTCGAAGAACTTTAACTTCTCTTCTATTAGCATGTTGATTCTACCGGAACCTAGACTTCCTCCCAATATTAACAAGGTGGATTTATTGGGATCTAGTCCAAAAAATCCAAAAGCTCCACTTATATCATCTGTCATTTGCACCAAATCTGCACGAACAGGGTTGCCTGTTTTTACAATCTTGTCCGCCGGAAAAAACTTATCCATCCCATCATAGGCCACGCAAATCTTTTCAACTTTACCAGCCAATAACTTATTTGTTATTCCGGCATAGGAATTTTGCTCTTGAAGTAGACAAGGAATGCGTTTTCGGGACGCCATCTTTAAAAGCGGTCCACTTGCAAATCCACCCGTACCAACCACTAAATGCGGTTTAAACCTTGTTACTATGTTGTCTGCTTTAATCAAACTACTTATCAATTTTAACGGAAACAAAATATTTTTAAGTGTTAGTTTCCTTTGTAATCCACTTATCCATAACCCTTCAATCTTATATCCCGCCTGTGGAACCTTTTCCATCTCCATTCTATCTTTGGCCCCTACAAACAAAAATTCAGCTTCCGGATACCGAAATTTCAGCTCATTTGCTATGGCAATTGCAGGATAAATATGTCCTCCAGTGCCTCCTCCAGATAGTATAAACCTATAATTGGCCACTCAACACTTCTAAAGGGTTAGTATCGTCCATCAAGGAGGTCTTACTCTCCATTGCTATATTCTTGTTGCTTACACTTAATATTATCCCAATAGCCAAACAGGTCATCCAACTAGAGGTTCCCCCACTACTTATAAGGGGCAATGTTTGTCCTGTAACCGGGAACAGCTCAACTGCCACCGCCATATTGATCAAGGCCTGAACTACTATTGGCAAGCCAAC
>CAXMOE010000057.1:0-13595 GCA_964194835.1 uncultured Flavobacteriaceae bacterium
AGTGGTTCAAATCCGAAATGGAAAGAAAGTTCATAAAGAACGAGTTTATTTTCCGGGATATATTATGGTGCAAGCAATTTTGGTTGGAGAAGTACCACATATAATTAAATCCGTTAATGGAGTTATTGGATTTTTGGGTGAAACCAAAGGAGGTGACCCTGTGCCGTTAAGAAAAACGGAAGTAAACAGGATGCTAGGAAAAGTAGATGAATTAGCGGTCAATACGGATAGTATTGCGATACCATTTATTATAGGGGAGACCGTGAAAGTGATCGACGGACCTTTTAACGGGTTCAATGGTGCCGTGGAGAAAATAAATGAGGAAAAACGTAAGCTTGAGGTAATGGTGAAGATTTTTGGTAGAAAAACACCGTTGGAGTTGAGTTATATGCAAGTAGAAAAAGTATAAATAATAACTGTTACATATTTTAAAAGTTGTGTTGCTTCCATAAGACACACTTTAATTTTAATTTAAAACAATGGCAAAAGAAGTAAGTAAAGTAGTTAAACTACAAGTTAGGGGAGGTGCAGCGAATCCGTCGCCACCGGTTGGACCCGCTTTAGGTGCTGCCGGCGTTAACATCATGGAGTTCTGTAAGCAATTTAATGCACGTACACAGGACAAACCAGGCAAAGTATTGCCCGTTGTTATCACGGTATATAAAGACAAGTCTTTTGACTTCGTCGTAAAGACACCGCCAGCGGCAGTACAACTTATGGAAGCGGCTAAGATTAAAAAAGGATCTGGCGAACCTAACAGAATCAAAGTGGCAAGTGTATCTTGGGCTCAGGTCAAGACAATTGCCGAAGACAAAATGGTGGATCTTAATGCTTTTACCGTGGAATCAGCGATGAGCATGGTTGCAGGTACGGCTAGATCTATGGGTTTAAAAGTTTCAGGTAGTAGACCTTTTTAAAATCTTAAAAGCAATTTAGAATGGCAAAATTAACAAAAAAGCAAAAGGAAGCACATTCCAAGATAGAAAAGAATAAACTCTATTCAGTGGATGAAGCTTCAACTTTGATAAAAGAGATAACCAATGCAAAATTTGATGCATCAATAGATCTTGCTATACGTTTGGGTGTTGATCCAAGGAAAGCAAATCAGATGGTGCGTGGAGTTGTTACCCTTCCTCACGGGACTGGTAAAGATGTAAAAGTTTTAGCGTTGGTGACCCCGGATAAAGAAGCTGAGGCCAAAGAGGCTGGTGCTGATTATGTAGGATTGGATGAGTATTTGGATAAAATAAAAGGCGGTTGGACAGATGTTGATGTAATTATCACCATGCCAAGTGTTATGGGCAAATTAGGACCTTTGGGTAGAGTTTTAGGACCAAGGGGATTAATGCCAAATCCAAAAACTGGAACAGTTACTATGGACGTTGCAAAAGCAGTATCTGAAGTAAAAGCAGGTAAAATTGATTTTAAAGTGGATAAGACTGGAATTGTGCATGCCGCGATAGGGAAAGCTTCTTTCTCTGCCGATAAAATTGCGGGCAACGCAAAAGAATTGTTGGAAACATTGAATAAATTAAAACCAACCTCTTCCAAAGGTGTTTACATGAAAAGTGTTTTCATGTCAAGTACCATGAGTCCAAGTGTGCAACTAGATCCGAAAACAGTTTAATTGGTAGTTTAAAGTTTTTATTATGACTAAAGAAGAGAAATTAAACGTTATACAAGATTTAACTGCGCAGTTAGAAGACAATAACACCATATATCTTGCAGATATTTCAGGTTTGGATGCTTCAACAACTTCTAATTTAAGAAGGGCCTGTTTTAAGGGCAATATAAAACTTGCAGTAGTTAAGAACACCTTACTTGCAAAAGCAATGGACGCTTCTGACAAGGAATTTGGTGAACTTCCTGATGTATTAAAAGGCAATACATCAATGATGTTTGCTGAAGCTGGTAATGGCCCAGCAAAGCTTATTAAGAGTTTCAGAAAGAAATCGGATAGGCCTTTGTTGAAAGGAGCTTTTATTGCTGAGGCAATTTATATTGGTGATGATCAATTGGATACCTTAGTTAACATAAAGTCCAAAGACGAAGTAATTGGCGATATTATTAGCTTATTACAATCCCCAGCCAAAAATGTTATCTCCGGACTTATGTCTGGCGGTGGTAAACTGGCAGGTATCCTTAAGACATTATCAGAGAAATAACACGTACGCATTAAAAACAATTATATTTTAAAATTTTATTAAACGATAGAAAAATGGCAGATTTGAAAGATTTCGCAGAACAATTAGTTAACCTTACCGTAAAGGAAGTAAATGAGTTAGCTGATATATTAAAAGAAGAATATGGTATAGAGCCTGCTGCTGCTGCAGTTGCTGTTGCCGCAGGTGGTGCAGCCGAAGGTGGTGAAGCTGCTGAGGAAAAATCAGAATTCGATGTAATTTTAACGGCAGCCGGTGGTTCTAAATTGGCAGTTGTAAAATTGGTTAAGGAATTAACTGGATTAGGATTAAAAGATGCTAAAGACATCGTAGATAGTGCACCTAAAGCAATCAAGGAAGGTATTTCCAAAGATGAGGCCGAAGGAATAAAAACGTCATTAGAAGAAGCAGGAGCAGAAGTTGAGCTTAAATAATAGCAACGACCATCTTATTTTTGGTTTAGGTCTTTCCGCCTTTGGTGGCTAGACCTAAACCCTTTTATACATACACAAAGTATATGTAGGCATATACAACACACTTTAGTATTCACGATCAAAATTTTGTCCATTGATGTTCACAAATCAGACTGAAAGAATAAGTTTTGCATCCGCTAAGAATATACCGAATTATCCGGATTTCTTGGACATTCAGATTAAATCGTTTCAAGATTTTTTTCAACTTGAAACTAAATCTGATGAAAGAGGCAATGAGGGGTTGTACAACACCTTCATGGAAAACTTCCCAATCACAGACACACGAAACCAGTTCGTATTAGAGTTTATAGACTATTTCATAGATCCGCCAAGATATTCCATCCAGGAATGTATTGAGAGGGGTCTAACATATAGTGTACCGCTTAAGGCTAGGCTAAAACTGTATTGTACCGATCCAGAGCATGAGGATTTTGAGACCATTGTGCAAGACGTATATTTGGGTACCATTCCGTATATGACCCCAAGTGGGACTTTCGTTATCAATGGTGCTGAACGTGTTGTTGTATCTCAATTGCACCGTTCTCCTGGGGTTTTCTTCGGACAATCATTTCATGCGAACGGAACCAAGTTATACTCCGCAAGGGTAATTCCTTTTAAAGGTTCTTGGATAGAGTTTGCAACAGATATCAATGGCGTAATGTACGCTTATATTGATAGGAAGAAAAAATTACCGGTAACTACCTTATTCAGGGCCATTGGTTTTGAGCGTGATAAGGATATCTTGGAAATATTTGACCTTTCTGAAGAGGTGAAGGTTTCCAATGCCGGATTAAAAAAAGTTATGGGTCGCAAGTTGGCGGCGCGGGTATTGAACACATGGCACGAAGATTTTGTGGATGAGGATACAGGAGAAGTGGTATCCATTGAAAGAAATGAGATTGTTCTTGACCGTGATACCATTTTAGAAAAGGATCATATTGCCCAAATAATGGAAGCTGATGTGAAGACAATTCTTTTGCATAAGGAGAACAATGCACAGTCCGACTATGCAATAATCCACAATACCTTGCAAAAAGATCCTACTAACTCTGAAAAAGAGGCAGTGGAACATATATACCGTCAATTGCGTAACGCAGAACCGCCCGATGAAGAGACGGCTCGTGGTATTATAGATAAATTGTTCTTTTCCGATCAACGATACAACCTCGGGGAGGTAGGACGTTACAGGATGAACAAGAAATTAGGCCTGGATATTGGAATGGACAAACAAGTCTTGACCAAAGATGATATAATAACCATCATAAAATATTTGATCGAACTTATTAATTCCAAAGCGGAAATTGATGATATCGATCACCTTTCCAATCGTCGTGTAAGAACTGTTGGTGAGCAATTATCACAACAGTTTGGAGTTGGTTTGGCACGTATGGCTAGGACCATTCGTGAGCGTATGAACGTTCGTGACAATGAAGTTTTTACCCCAATTGATTTGATCAATGCGAAGACACTGTCTTCAGTGATCAATTCATTCTTTGGTACCAACCAATTGTCCCAATTCATGGATCAAACCAATCCCTTAGCGGAAATAACCCACAAAAGAAGGTTATCAGCACTAGGGCCAGGCGGACTTTCCAGGGAAAGAGCTGGTTTTGAAGTACGTGATGTTCACTATACTCACTATGGAAGGCTTTGTCCTATAGAAACTCCTGAAGGACCAAACATTGGTTTAATTTCTTCCCTTGCAGTTTATGCCAAGGTTAACCCAATGGGCTTCTTGGAAACACCCTACCGTAAAGTTGATAATGGTAAGGTCAACATTAAGGAATATGTTTACTTAAGTGCTGAAGAGGAGGAAGGAATGAAAATTTCTCAGGCAAACATTCCGTTAAAAGACAATGGTACCATTGATAAGGATAAGGTTATTGCAAGGGAAGAAGGAGATTTCCCTGTGGTTGATCCATCAGAAGTAAATTACACTGATGTGGCACCTAATCAAATTGCATCGATTTCAGCTTCATTGATTCCTTTCTTGGAACATGATGATGCAAACCGTGCGTTGATGGGATCTAACATGATGCGACAAGCCGTTCCTTTATTGAAACCACAGTCTCCAATTGTTGGAACAGGTTTGGAAAGACAAGTTGCCTCCGATTCAAGAGTGTTGATCAATGCTGAAGGCGATGGTGTTATCGAATATGTTGATTCCAAGGAAGTCACTATTAGGTACAGTAGGACCCGAGAAGAACAATTGGTGAGTTTTGAAGAAGATTCTAAGACTTATCAATTGGTTAAATTCAGAAAAACAAACCAAGGAACAAGTATCAACTTGAAACCAATCGTCAAAAAAGGGGATAAGGTGAAGAAGGGACAGGTACTTTGTGAAGGTTACGCCACCGAAAGCGGCGAATTGGCACTGGGAAGAAACCTAAAAGTGGCGTTTATGCCATGGAAAGGGTACAATTTTGAGGATGCCATTGTAATTTCTGAAAAAGTAGTACGGGAGGATATATTTACATCTATACATATTGATGAATATTCTTTGGAAGTTAGGGACACAAAATTGGGTGCTGAAGAGTTGACCAATGATATACCCAATGTTTCTGAGGAGGCCACCAAAGATTTGGATGAACATGGAATGATCCGTATTGGAGCTGAAGTTAAACCTGGGGATATATTAATTGGTAAGATTACCCCTAAAGGGGAATCTGACCCAACACCTGAGGAGAAATTACTTCGAGCCATCTTTGGCGATAAGGCAGGTGATGTTAAGGATGCATCTTTAAAAGCTTCACCTTCTTTGAGAGGTGTGGTTATTGAAAAAAAGTTGTTTTCACGATCTGTAAAGGATAAGCGAAAGCGTTCTGAGGACAAGGAGGCGATTTCTAGTTTGGAGTTGGAATACGAGGTTAAATTCCAGCAACTTAAAGATGTATTGGTTGAAAAGTTATTTGCTTTGGTCAATGGTAAAACATCCCAAGGTGTATTGAACGATTTAGGGGAAGAAGTTTTGCCAAAAGGTAAAAAGTACACCATGAAGATGTTGAATGCCGTTGATGATTTTGCCCATTTGGTAGGTGGAAGCTGGACAACGGATAAAGGAAACAACGCCTTGGTGACAGATCTTTTGCACAACTATAAGATTAAATTGAATGACCTTCAAGGAAATCTAAGAAGGGATAAATTCACGATTTCAGTTGGAGATGAGTTACCTGCAGGTATTATGAAATTGGCAAAAGTATATGTTGCCAAAAAACGTAAGCTTAAAGTAGGTGATAAGATGGCGGGTCGTCACGGTAACAAGGGTATTGTAGCCCGTATTGTTCGCCATGAGGATATGCCTTTCTTGGAAGATGGAACACCAGTAGATATCGTATTGAATCCACTTGGGGTGCCATCGCGTATGAACATTGGTCAGATTTATGAAACTGTTCTTGGTTGGGCGGGTCTTAAATTGGGCAAAAAATATGCAACTCCTATTTTTGATGGAGCCACTTTGGATCAAATCAATGCATATACCGATGAGGCTGATATTCCAAGGTTTGGACATACCTATTTGTATGATGGTGGAACTGGTCAACGATTTGATCAACCTGCAACAGTGGGAGTTATCTATATGTTGAAATTAGGACATATGGTAGATGATAAGATGCATGCACGTTCTATTGGACCAT
Organism: uncultured Flavobacteriaceae bacterium; assembly: GCA_964194835.1. Classification (GTDB taxonomy): domain Bacteria; phylum Bacteroidota; class Bacteroidia; order Flavobacteriales; family Flavobacteriaceae; genus CAXMOE01. Next base: position 6,268 of record CAXMOE010000057.1, read on the forward strand.
ACTCGCTCATTACACAACAACCATTGGGTGGTAAAGCTCAATTTGGAGGTCAACGTTTCGGAGAAATGGAAGTATGGGCATTGGAAGCCTATGGTGCATCGGCCACCCTACGTGAAATTCTAACGGTGAAATCGGATGATGTAATCGGTAGAGCAAAAACGTACGAGGCAATCGTTAAAGGAGAAACAATGCCAGAGCCTGGTTTACCAGAATCTTTCAATGTATTGATGCACGAACTTAAAGGTTTAGGTTTGGACATTAGACTGGAAGAATAATAAAAATAGTTATCGTACACGATTTCGTAATACACATATTTAATTTACTATCACCATATTGTTATGGCTAGACTAAAAGGTAATACTGCAATAAAAAGGTTTGATAAAATTTCAATTGGATTGGCATCCCCAGAAGCTATTTTGGGTGAGTCAAGAGGAGAAGTTTTAAAGCCTGAAACCATTAATTATAGAACGCATAAACCAGAGCGTGATGGACTTTTCTGTGAGCGTATTTTTGGTCCTGTAAAGGATTATGAATGTGCCTGTGGAAAATACAAGAGAATCCGTTACCGTGGAATTGTTTGTGACCGTTGTGGAGTAGAAGTAACTGAGAAAAAAGTACGTAGGGATAGGGTAGGACATATTAACCTTGTGGTGCCAGTTGCCCACATATGGTATTTCCGTTCCTTGCCAAATAAAATAGGTTACCTCTTGGGATTGCCTTCCAAGAAATTGGACATGATTATTTATTATGAACGTTATGTGGTAATTCAACCAGGTCTTGCAAAAAATCCTGAAGGAGAGGAAATTAATAAGATGGACTTCCTAACAGAAGAGGAATATCTTGATATTTTAGAAACCATTCCGCCAGAAAACCAATACTTGGAAGACAGCGACCCAAACAAGTTTATTGCTAAGATGGGAGCGGAATGTCTAATTGATCTTTTATCTAGAATTGACTTAAGTCAGTTGTCGTATGATCTAAGGCATAAAGCCAATACAGAGACTTCAAAACAACGAAAAACAGAAGCGTTAAAACGTCTTCAGGTTGTAGAGGCATTGCGTGAATCGCAAGAAAATAGGGATAATAGACCGGAATGGATGATTATGAAGGTTGTTCCGGTAATTCCGCCCGAGTTGCGTCCTTTGGTTCCTTTGGATGGAGGTAGATTTGCTACATCGGATTTGAATGATCTTTATAGAAGAGTGATAATCCGGAACAATCGTTTAAAACGATTGATGGAAATCAAAGCACCTGAAGTGATTCTTAGAAATGAGAAGCGTATGCTTCAAGAATCTGTGGATTCTTTATTCGATAACACCCGAAAAGCTTCAGCTGTAAAAACAGAATCGAACAGACCATTGAAATCACTTTCTGATTCTTTAAAAGGAAAGCAAGGTCGATTCCGTCAAAACCTTTTGGGTAAACGTGTAGATTATTCAGCACGTTCGGTGATTGTTGTTGGTCCGGAAATGAAATTGTCCGAATGTGGACTTCCGAAAGACATGGCTGCTGAACTTTACAAGCCTTTCGTTATTCGTAAATTGATAGAAAGAGGGATTGTAAAGACGGTGAAGTCCGCCAAAAAAATAATAGATAAGAAAGAACCTGTTGTATGGGATATATTGGAAAATGTCTTAAAAGGACACCCTGTACTATTAAACAGGGCTCCTACATTACACCGTTTAGGTATTCAAGCGTTCCAGCCAAAACTTATTGAAGGAAAGGCTATACGTTTGCATCCATTGGTATGTACTGCATTCAACGCCGATTTTGATGGAGATCAAATGGCGGTACACCTTCCATTGGGTCCAGAAGCCATATTGGAAGCTCAGTTACTGATGTTGGCCTCACATAACATATTGAACCCAGCTAATGGATCGCCGATTACAGTACCATCACAGGATATGGTTTTGGGTCTTTATTATATGACCAAAGAACGTAAATCCACTCCGGAAGTACCTGTTAAAGGAGAAGGCTTAACTTTTTACTCTGCGGAGGAAGTGGTGATTGCTTTTAATGAGGGAATGTTAGAATTGAATGCCGGAATCAAGGTTAGGGCAAAAGATTTTAATGAAGAAGGAGAACTTGTAAATCAGATCATAAGTACTACCGTGGGCAGAGTATTGTTCAATATGGTGGTGCCTGTGCAAGCTGGTTATATAAACGAGGTTTTGAACAAAAAATCCCTTCGTGATATCATTGGAAAGATTCTTAGCGTAACAGATGTTCCCACTACCTCTGAATTCTTGGATAAAATCAAGACGATGGGGTACGATTTTGCATTCAAGGGAGGTTTATCCTTTAGTTTAGGAGATATTATTATCCCACCTGAGAAACATGAAATGATCGACGATGCCAATGAGCAGGTCGATGGTATTATGGCCAATTATAACATGGGGCTTATTACCAACAACGAACGTTATAATCAGGTTATTGACGTATTGACTTCCACCAATGCAATGCTGACAGAGTTGGCAATGAAACGTATACGTGAAGACCAACAGGGATTCAACTCGGTGTATATGATGTTGGATTCTGGAGCTAGGGGTTCCAAAGAGCAAATTAGGCAATTGACCGGTATGCGTGGATTGATGGCCAAACCTAAAAAATCCACTGCTGGCGGTGGTGAAATTATTGAAAATCCAATTCTTTCCAACTTTAAGGAAGGATTGTCGATTTTGGAATACTTTATATCAACACACGGTGCTCGTAAAGGACTTGCGGATACAGCTTTGAAAACAGCGGATGCAGGTTATTTAACTCGTCGTTTAGTAGATGTTTCACAGGATGTGATTATCAATATAGAAGATTGTGAAACCTTACGTGGAGTAGAGGTTGAAGCCTTGAAGAAAAATGAAGAAGTTGTTGAAACTTTGGGCGAACGTATTTTAGGTAGGGTATCCTTACATGAGTTATTTAATCCATTGACCGAAGAACTTTTACTAAGTGCCGGACAGGAGATTATGGAGGCAGATGTGAAGAAGATAACTGCATCTCCAATTGAGAAAGTTGAAGTACGTTCAGCATTGACCTGTGAAGCAGCAAAAGGAATATGTGGTAAATGTTACGGTAGAAATCTCTCCACCAATAAAATGGTACAAAGAGGTGAAGCCGTTGGTGTGGTGGCAGCCCAATCTATTGGTGAGCCGGGAACACAGTTAACTTTACGTACATTCCACGTTGGTGGTATTGCAGGAAATATTTCTGAGGATAATAAACTTGCTGCTAAATTTGATGGTGTTGCAGAGATAGAAGACCTAAGAACTGTTAAAGGTGAAGATGCCGAAGGCAAATCAGCAGAGATTGTTATTTCCAGAACTTCTGAAATTAAGATCGTAGACCCAACAACAGGGATTACTTTAAGTACTAATAATATTCCTTACGGTTCACAATTGTTCAATAAGAACGGGGCTAAGATTAAAAAAGGGGATATTATATGTCAATGGGATCCATACAACGGTGTAATTGTTTCTGAATTTCCAGGACAGATTGATTATGAAAATATTGACCAAGGTGTTACATATCAAGTGGAGATCGATGAACAGACTGGATTTCAGGAAAAAGTCATATCAGAATCTAGGAATAAGAAATTGATTCCAACCTTGTTGATAAAAAACAGTAAGGATGAAGTATTGCGTTCTTATAACCTTCCTGTAGGTTCTCACCTTATGGTAAATGATGGGGATAAAATTAAAGAAGGCAAGATTTTGGTTAAAATACCACGTAAATCGGCAAAATCTGGGGATATTACTGGTGGTCTTCCAAGGGTTACCGAATTATTTGAAGCCCGTAACCCATCGAATCCGGCAGTAGTTTCGGAAATAGATGGAGTAGTTTCATTTGGTAAGATTAAAAGAGGAAACAGAGAAATTATCATTGAATCCAAACTAGGTGAGATCAAGAAATATCTTGTAAAACTTTCCAACCAAATCTTGGTACAGGAAAACGATTATGTTCGAGCAGGGATGCCATTATCTGACGGATCTATAACACCAGAGGATATCTTATCAATAAAAGGACCATCTGCGGTACAACAGTACTTGGTTAATGAAGTACAAGAAGTATACCGTTTACAAGGTGTGAAAATTAACGATAAACACTTTGAGGTTGTGGTTAGGCAAATGATGCGTAAGGTGCGTATTCAAGATCCAGGTGATACCATCTTTTTGGAAAATCAATTGGCGCATAAAGATGACTTTATTCGAGAGAATGATGGAATCTTTGGTAAAAAAGTGGTTATTGAATCAGGAGATTCAGAAAATCTGAAAGCTGGCCAAATTATTACAGCACGGGACTTTAGGGATGAAAATTCTATCTTGAAACGTACTGACAAAGCTTTGGTTACTGCAAAGGATGCAGTTGCTGCAACGGCAACTCCAATCTTACAGGGAATTACTAGGGCATCATTACAGACGAAATCGTTTATCTCTGCTGCTTCCTTCCAGGAAACAACCAAAGTATTGAACGAAGCTGCTGTTAGTGGTAAAATCGATTATTTGGAAGGGTTGAAAGAGAATGTAATTGTAGGTCACAAGATACCTGCAGGTACTGGTATGAGGGATTATGAGAATATTATTGTAGGTTCCAGAGAAGAATACGATGAAATCATGGCTCGTAAGGAAGAATTGAAATTTTAATTGATTGGTATATGGACGATAAAAATCAAAACCAAAAGCAGATCAATATAGAATTGGATGAGAAAATAGCTGAAGGAATATACTCCAATTTAGCCATTATCAATCATTCTGTATCAGAATTTGTGGTAGATTTCATTAGTATGATGCCAGGAGCGCCAAAGGCTAAAGTAAAGAGTCGAATAGTGTTGACTCCCCAACATGCCAAGAAGTTCCTTAAGGCGCTCAATGATAATGTCAATCGTTTTGAAAAGGCTCATGGAACCATAAAGGATTATGAACAACCTCCAATACCTTTGAATTTTGGTCCAACAGGGGAAGCATAAATAAAAAACCCGTGAATTTAGGTTCACGGGTTTTTTTATGGATCAGGTTTTAGGATGATTACTTGAACTCCGAGGTAAAGTGGAGCTTTACCGTTGGATATTTTTGTTGTGTCATCTGCAATGAGAATTGTGAATCTGCCAAAAAGACAAGTTGTCCTTGCTTATCCTTTGCTAAAAATTTCTGCTTAACTCTTTTGAATTCTTTAAACTCTTCGTTCTTTTCATCATCAGGATCTACCCAACAGGCTTTGTGTACAGGAAAATTGTCGTACGTGCATTTAGCACCATATTCATGCTCCAATCTATATTGGATTACTTCAAACTGAAGTGCACCAACGGTTCCAATGACTTTTCTATTGTTCAATTCCAAAGTAAACAGTTGTGCAACGCCTTCATCCATTAACTGGTCTATTCCCTTGTTCAACTGTTTAGACTTCATAGGGTCTGCATTGTTGATGTATCGAAAGTGTTCAGGCGAAAAACTTGGGATTCCTTTATAATGTAATTTTTCACCTTCTGTTAATGTATCTCCTATTTTAAAGTTGCCCGTATCATGAAGACCTACAATATCACCGGGGTACGAAATATCGACAATTTCCTTTTTTTCGGCAAAAAATGCATTGGGACTGGAAAATTTTAAGTTTTTCCCTTGTCTAACATGCAGATAAGGTTTGTTTCGTTCAAATGTTCCTGAAACTATTTTTACAAATGCTAAACGGTCACGGTGTTTAGGATCCATGTTGGCATGAATTTTAAAAACAAATCCGGTCAATTCTTTTTCATCCGCCCCCACCAATCTTTCTTCTGCCATTTTAGCTCGTGGAGAAGGAGCTATTTCAATGAAACAATCCAGAAGTTCTCGAACCCCGAAGTTATTTAAGGCAGAACCAAAAAACACAGGTTGTTGAAGACCTTTAAGATATTTGTCCTTGTCAAAATCTGGATATACTCCTTTTACCAGTTCAATATCACCTCTCAGTGTTTCTGCAGCCTTTTTCCCAATTATATTGTCCAATTCTGGATTTTCAATATCATCGAAGGCGATTGTGTCTTCTATGTTTTTCTTACTATCCCCACTAAAAAGGTTAATGTTTTTCTCATAAATATTATATATTCCTTTAAAATCATATCCCATCCCAATAGGAAAACTTAAAGGAGAAACGGTAAGCCCTAGTTTTTGCTCAACCTCATCAAGTAAATCAAAAGCATCTTTACCTTCCCTGTCCAATTTATTTATAAATACAATTATAGGAATATTCCGCATTCTGCAAACTTCCACAAGTTTCTCTGTTTGCTCTTCAACTCCCTTGGCCACATCTATCACAACAATAACACTATCCACGGCAGTCAATGTTCTAAAAGTGTCCTCTGCAAAATCTTTATGTCCCGGGGTATCCAGAATATTAATTTTCTTGTCTTTGTATAAGAAAGCCAAAACAGAAGTAGCTACTGAAATACCACGCTGCCTCTCAATTTCCATAAAATCACTGGTGGCTGTTTTCTTAATCTTATTGTTCTTTACTGCACCGGCCTCTTGGATGGCCCCGCCAAATAGCAATAATTTTTCTGTAAGAGTAGTTTTACCGGCATCGGGATGGGAAATAATCCCAAAAGTCCGTCGTCGCAGTGTTTGATCCTCAAAATTCATTTAAAAAATTTTGTGCAAAAATAAGGTAAATATTATAGCTGGCTCTGTCCAAGGATTTGTATTTAATTTAAGCCCTTAATAATTCTGTTATAATTTCTTCATTTAATTAGGTCAAAAAGTAAGCCATAAACATATGGCATATTCTTGGTGTATTTCATTGATAATTTGAGAATATCGATGCCTAGTGTAATTGATTTATATGTTTGCTATCAATTATAAAACTGCCTATAAGGGCATTTTATCGAGTAAAACTGTCTTTGAAAGATTCTATACAACATATGGTAGGAAACTATTTGACTATCTAAAATTTAACTATATATTGCATTGTTAATTGAAAGAAGCCCTATCTTCTTACATCTAGAAATTCCTACAATGCCATGGTGATTAGTTTAAATTTCAAAACTATCATTTATGGAGAATATTACTTTCTTAAACTATAAGGGAATTGCAGTTTATGGCATTGGATTAATCATGACCTTTTTATTATTGGCACTTACTTCTTCCTTTGCAGAAGTGCCACATGACTTTCCGACTATTATAAGTTATGTTAATACGAATCTAGATACTGATGGAGATGGTGTGCCTGATTCGGAAGATATTGACGATGATGGTGATGGCATCATTGATTCTGTAGAAGATAAGAACGAAGATGGTGATGATAATCACACTACAAATGCCTCGGATACAGATCAGGACAGCATTCCCGATTATTTGGATATT
>CAXMOE010000057.1:13605-14033 GCA_964194835.1 uncultured Flavobacteriaceae bacterium
GGACTTAGATTCAGATAATGATGGACTTTTGGATAATGTTGAAGCCCAGACTTTAAGCGGATATATTGAACCTTCTGGGATTGATGTTGATGGTAACGGTTTGGATGACGCTTATGAAGAGACCCCTGGTAATTCTGTAGGATTAATTCCGATAGATAGCGAAGAAGATAATATATTCGATTATTTGGATTTGGATTCTGATAATGATGGTATTTTAGACATGAACGAATCAAGTACATTAAGTACCGATTTTGATTGTGAAGCCGTACCAAATTTGAATTTTAGTTCACCGCCAACGCTAGAATCCGGGCAGGATTATAATGTAGGAGCAGTATACAGGATCAGTAATGTGACGGACGATCTGGATGCTCTGGTAACGATAGAGGATTTAGTAAACGCTGAAATTGATATTCTTGATCAAAATGCTA
>CAXMOE010000058.1:0-13607 GCA_964194835.1 uncultured Flavobacteriaceae bacterium
AACTCGGTTTTTATGATTTTTGGGTGGGTAGTTTGTTATTTAGCGATAAAACTTTTGTTGAAATTAAACGCAGACAGGATAGATCGTTTGGAACTGACCTCAACGCTTAGACAAGCCCAACTAAATACCTTAAAAGGGCAGATCAATCCCCATTTTATGTTCAATAGCCTTAACAATATTCGGGGTTTAATGTTGGAGGATGTGCAGAAATCCCGTGAAATGCTTACCAAATTATCCGAATTGCTTAGGTATTCCTTGACCAAAAACGATATTGATACAATTGCAGTACAAGAGGAATTGAAGATGGTGGATAATTATATAGATCTTTCCAAAATTCAATTGGAAGATCGACTGGAATTCGTAAAAAACGTTACACCGGAAACTTTGACAATTCCTATACCACCAATGATCATACAACTTTTAGTTGAGAATGCGGTTAAACACGGGATTTCTAATTTGAAGGGTGGAGGAACAATTAATTTGACTGTTCTCATCTCGGAAAACGTACTAAGTATTCAATTAAAAAACACCGGCAGTCTTCTAATCTCAGAAGAATCCACTAGTTTAGGGCTTAAGAACATTGAGCAACGATTGCGATTGTTGTATGGAGACAAGGCCAGTTTTTCCTTGGAAGAAATTGGGGAAGAAGTAGTGGCCAATATTAATATACCTTTGGAATGAGCATTATTAAAGCAGTAATTGTTGAGGATTCCCGTTTGGCACGCAATGAATTAAAAGAACTCATTAAAAATCACCAAGAAATTCAGTTAGTTGGCGAAGCCGAAAATGTGGATAAGGGTTTTGAACTGATATTAAATACTAAACCTGACGTATTGTTCTTGGATATTAATATGCCAGAAAAAAATGGGTTTGAACTGTTGGAAATGTTGGATGATGTTCCAATTACGGTTTTCACCACTGCCTTTGATGAATATGCCATAAAATCGTTTGAATACAACGCATTGGATTATTTGCTAAAGCCTATCAATGAAAAACGATTTGCCTTTGCTATTGCTAAAGTGGTGTCCCAATTCAACGACTCTAAAAAGGGTGCGAATACCATTGCCGAAAATCTTTCCGAAAATAGTCAGATATTTATAAAGGACGGAGAAAATTGTTGGTTGGTGAAAATTGGGGATATTTCGCTTTTTGAGATAGTAGGAAACTATACCAGGGTGTTTTTTAAAGATAAAAAACCCTTGCTTTACAAATCATTGAATCAAGTGGAGGTAAAGCTCCCCGAAAGTACTTTTTTTAGGGCCAATCGTCAGCAAATCATCAATGTTAACCATATCCAAAATGTAATACCCTGGTTCAACGGCAAGCTGAAACTAACAATGAACAACGCCGAAGAAGTGGAAGTGTCAAGAAGGCAATCTTATATTTTTAAGGACAGGATGAGCCTTTAGAATAAATTTATTTTATAAAAAATAAATATGATGAAGGTGTATACAATGTAAAAAGCCATCCAAAAATAGGATATTTAGGATGGCTCTTTTTGTGGATTTAAATTTCTAAGCCCGGAGAACATCTTTGTACCTGTCTTTGTAAGCATATAGCATAACTAAATTTAGAATCAGTAATACTAATGCCCCACCAATTGAACCTGGTTCCAAAAAGGCATGGAAGAGCACCGCATTTATAGATACTACAAACAAGATTATCATCATTAATGCCCCATATTTATTTATTAAAAGAGACACCCCAGCCAATATTTCGACTATAGCTACTATCCATAGGGTTTTTGTGCTCATCATCGCAGAAAAATAACTCATTGCGGCTTCTGACATTTCTCCCACGGGCATAAAGTGTAAAATTTTGTTCGATCCAAAGGTTATCAGGAAAAGTCCAAAAATAATACGTAATACAAGAAATACTTTAGAATTCATAATTGTTGGTTTTATTGTTAGCTGGATGTTAAATTATGAAAAATAACAATACGTATTTATGAATTTGCTATATTTTTCCATTAAGATATGTTTTTATTGGACCATTTGGATTAAGAATGGTAGTTGTACACAAGCTCTACATTGAAATCATACAATTAGGGAAAATTCGGGCTTGTATTTCAGGGGGCTATTAGGGCATTGCGATTTTTAGAGTGATTTCAGCAACCCACCATCCAAGGGAATATTGGTACCTGTAATAAACGCGGCCTGTTCCGATGATAAAAAAGCTGCTAAATAACCGTATTCCTTAGTGTTGCCAAATCGTTTTAGCGGAACATTGGAAATCATTGTTGATCTAACTTCTGAAACTGGGATGTCAAGAGTCTTGGCCTTACTTTCATTTAGTTCCTTAATACGTTCTGTGTCGAAGTACCCAGTTAGAATATTATTTACCGTAATTTGATACTGGCCTACTTCATTGGCCAGGGTTTTTGCCCATGTAACAACGGCTGCCCTAATAGTATTGGACAAGGTTAAATAAGATAAAGGCTCTTTAACTGAAATTGAGGCAACGTTAATGATGCGCCCATAATTTTGGGCAATCATTCCCTTAAGGGCCTGGTCCGTGGTATAACATACAGTTTTAAAAAGTAAATTAAAAGCTTCTTGGTAGTCCTCTACATCTTTTTACAATACATTGCCAGCTTTTGGACCTTGGGTATTGTTGACCAGTATGTCTACGGTATTGCTCTTAAAGTATTTGGATATCGTATTTTTGTACCCTTCAAAATCATTGAAGTCCACTAATAAAAAGTCGTGTTTTTGACCATACTGAGTGGGTAATTCCCCGATAATGGTTTTTAATTTTTGCTCAGTCCGTGCCATGAGGGTAATACTGGCCCCGCTTTCGGCCAATTGTTGTGCAATGGCTTTGCCGATACCACGACTACTGCCGCCTACCAGTGCTTTTTTTCCTTGTAGTGAAATATTCATGCGCCTATTTGTACTCTTCCCTTACCGGACTAAAGATATCCATAATTTTACAAGGGGTCAACGCTATCCCACTGTGGGATACATGTGGTGGGATAACTATCAACGTTCCAGGTTCATATATTCTGGCAACACCATCCAAAGTAAACTCAAACCGCCCTTCCAACACTTGCATTATTTGTTCATTCATATGGGAATGTTCCGGTACTTTGGCTCCTTTTTCCACATTCCAATAAGCCAAAGTCATGTTTTGTGTATGAATTAGTTGTCCATGGTAGCCCGAAATTAATTCTTTGGCGGGTATATCTGCAAGTGTAATATCCATTTCTTCTGATAAGTTTATTGCGAAATTAAAAAAATTATCACTGGTTATAAAGATTTCGACTTTTGTTTTTTCAGTTCAAAGAATCTTTTAAATTCACTGGTGCAATTCATATCTTTACCCTATAATTAGTAAGCAATGCACATTCATTTTATTGCCATTGGAGGTAGTGCCATGCACAACTTGGCATTGGCACTCCATCATAAAGGGGACACCATTACAGGAAGCGATGATGTTATTTTTGAGCCTTCTAAGGGACGTTTGGCAGAAAAAGGAATCCTCCCTGTATCTTTTGGGTGGTTCCCGGAAAAAATCCATAGGAATTTGGATGCAGTTATCTTGGGGATGCATGCCAAACCCGATAATCCAGAATTGTTAAAGGCTCAGGAACTGGGCTTGCAAATTTATTCCTACCCCGAATTTCTGTACGAGCAATCCAAGTACAAAACAAGGGTAGTCATAGGAGGGAGCCATGGTAAGACTACCATTACATCTATGATTCTCCATGTGTTGAATTACTATGATAAGGAGGTGGATTATATGGTAGGTGCCCAGTTGGATGGTTTTGAACGCATGGTGCACCTTACCGAAGAAAACGATTTTATTGTTTTGGAAGGAGATGAGTATCTATCATCCCCAATCGATAGAAGGCCAAAATTTCATTTGTATCAACCTAATATTGCTTTGTTGAGCGGAATTGCTTGGGATCATATTAATGTTTTTCCCACATACGAAAACTATGTCGAACAGTTTCAAATTTTTGTCGATAGTATAGTAAAGGGAGGAAGTATTACCTACAATGTAGAAGATCCGGAAGTAAAGCATGTGGTTGAAGCTTCGGAGAATTCCATACGTAAATTACCTTACGTTACACCGGCATATTCAGTTGAAGACGGGCAAACTTTGTTGGAAACTCCGGAAGGGCCAATGCCGATTGAGGTATTTGGCAAACATAATCTAAGTAATCTAGCCGGAGCCAAATGGATTTGCCAGCATATGGGTGTTGATGAAGAAGATTTTTATGGAGCAATTGCTACTTTTAAAGGGGCGTCAAAACGTTTGGAAAAGATAGCCGAAAGCAATGGTAGTGTGGTATACAAAGATTTTGCACATTCACCCAGTAAGGTGGCTGCAACTACAAAAGCGGTAAAAGAACAATATCCAAAACGAAAATTGATCGGTTGCTTGGAATTGCACACCTATAGTAGCCTCAACGCTGAATTTTTAAAGGAATATAAGGGTACTTTGGATTATGCCGATATTGCCGTTGTCTTCTACTCACCAGATTCGGTTAAAATTAAACAGTTACAGGAGGTCACACAAGAACAGATTGCCAATGCTTTTGAAAGGAAAGATTTAAAAATCTTTAGCAACGTGAAAGCATTTAAGGATTTTCTCTTTACACAAGGTTTTGACGATTCTGTGTTGTTATTGATGAGCTCTGGGAACTATGGAGGGCTGAATTGGGATGAAGTAAAAGAATTGGTGAAAAATTGATTTCTTCTTTTATTATTGAAAATTACCCAATTACTTCAAGGATATATTTCACGGCTTTATATCCAAGGAATCGACAAATGTAAAAATAATATATTTTATTTTTGATAAAGCGAGAAAGCAATCATAGCAGCTGATATGGCTTATTTATGCCTTGGTAGAATTGCTTTAAAAGGGCATTTTTATTGGAAAAAATCAAAGAAAAAAAGATATCGGTTCACTATCTTTAGACAATGCAAGAAAAATCGACCTCTTTCTCTATAAAACATTGGTCCGATGACGACAAACCCCGGGAAAAACTGGTTCAAAAAGGGAAGTCGGTTTTATCCAATGCTGAACTGATCGCAATTCTTATCGGCTCGGGTAACAAAAGTGAAAGTGCGGTTGAACTTTCAAAAAAAATCCTTGCTTCGGTCAATAATAATTTGAATGACCTTGGCAAATTGTCAATTAGTCAATTAATGCAATTTAAAGGCATAGGAGAGGCCAAAGCGGTTACCATTGCTGCTGCTTTGGAAATTGGAAGGAGAAGGAGTGGGGAAGTAGCAGGAAGGACCACTAAAATAACGAGCAGTAAAAATGTTTATGAACTTTTGCATCCTAAAATTGGTGAGTTGCCACATGAGGAATTTTGGATTGTTTATCTAAATAATTCAAACAGGGTACTACATACTGCACAACTTAGCAAAGGAGGTATTACAGGTACCTTGGTAGATGTGCGTTTGGTGTTGAAACAAGCTTTGGAACTTGGAGCAGTGGCATTAATATTGGCCCATAACCATCCATCGGGTACCCTTAAGCCCAGTAAAGCAGACAAGCACATAACGACAAAATTAAAATTGGCAGCTGAGGCTGTGGATATAAAAGTTTTAGACCATTTAATTATTGCCCAAATGGATTACTTTAGCTTTACGGATAACGGTATATTCTAAAATAAGTGTCCAATAACACCAATTGATTTTGAAAAAAGAAGTATTATTTAATGCATTTTTTATTAGTGACAACCATAAATCGGAATATTAGGAATATATGTTATTGATCTATACTCATAAAATCACACCACGCTTTAGCTATATAATGAAGCAAATTTTCACAAGAATTTTGGGCTTGGAAGTAACCTATACTACAAAGGTGGAAGATTTTATTAAACATACAGGACCAAAAATTACTTATACCAAGCAACCTTTACAGAACGAATTTTTTATAAGAAGTAATGATTTGTTATTTGAACAAGGAATCAATGACCTTCAGATAAACATAAGTGATTGGGAAGGTGTGCCTTGTTTTTTCAGTGCTGGAGATCGGAGTAACATCCCTTTTGATATTTTTTCTGCCAGTTTTTACCTTTTAAGCCGGTATGAAGAGTATTTACCCCATGTAAAGGATCTACATGGACGGTTTCCACCTACGGAAAGCATTGCTTATCAAAACAAATTCATAAAGCGTCCAGTTGTGGATATATGGGCTTTTCAACTCCTTGAAAAATTAAAGGAGCGCTTTCCGGATATTATTAGCAAACAAAGAAAATATCAATATACATCCATTATTGACGTAACCAGTTCACATAGTTATGCACATAGAGGAGTTATACGCAATGTGGCAGGATTTTTACTGGATATGGGCTATTTTAGGCTAAAAAGGATTGCCCAGCGTATTATGGTATGGTTTAAGGCCAGGAAGGATCCTTATGATAATTATTCAGACTTAGTGGAAATGCATAAAACCTACGGGATACAAAGTATGTTTTTCTTTCAGTTTGCAGAGTATTCTACCTATGATAAGAATGTTTCCACGAACAACAATAGTTTTAAATACCTTATTAAATGGGTAGCGGATTATAGTAAAGTTTCCCTTGCAGCTTCCTATAGCTCTTTTTCAAATCTTGATCTTTTGAAGGAAGAAAAGAGAAGGTTGGCCAATGTTATCCATAGACCTATAAACTATTCTAGATTACGTTACAATAGGGTAGATATCCCTGAAACATATAGAAATTTGATAGAAGCTGAATTTACTGATGACTTTACCATGGGCTATACCCATGAAATTGGATTTAGGGCCGGAACATGTACCCCTTTTTACTTTTACGACATTAATTTGGAAGTTCAACAGCCTATCAAGGTCCATCCCTTTGCTGTACATGATTACGCCCTTGTTGGGATGACCAGTAAAGAAGAAATTTTGGATAAAGTCAATTTACTTTATAGAGATGTCAAAAAAGTAAATGGACATTTTATATCTGTTTTTTCCAATGAATTACTGGGAGAAGCTCATAAAGTAGATTGGAAAGGGTTATATAATACCGTATTAGAAAATTCCCATGTATAGAGATATTGTTACAGATGTATTCTTTGATTTGGACCATACGTTATGGGATTTTGAAAAGAATTCGGCTCTGACCTTTAAAAAAATTCTTACTGAAAATTCAATAGATGTTGATCTCAAAGATTTTCTTGAGGTTTATGTGCCCACCAACTTAGCATATTGGAAATTGTACCGTGATGGGCAAGTCACTAAAGAAGAACTTAGATATCAACGTTTAAGATTAACTTTCGATTCACTTAAATACCGTGTTTCGGTTGAATTGATAAATTTATTGGCAATCCAATATATAGAGCATTTATCTACTTTCAACTATTTATTTCCTCATACTATCGATGTTTTGGAGTACTTAAAACCCAAATATAAGCTACATATCATTACCAATGGTTTTCAGGAAATACAAGAGAAAAAAATGCAAAATTCCAATATTCACGGGTATTTTGACCAAATTGTCAATTCAGAAATGGCAGGCGTAAAGAAGCCCAATCCCTTAATCTTTGAACTAGCATTGAAAAGTGCAAAAGTAAGGCCAGAAAAATCGATTATGATTGGTGATAATTTAGAGGCCGACATCCAAGGGGCAAAGGCCGTAGGCTTTCATACGCTTCATTTTAATGCTCACAACGACCCACAGCACGAATATTGTGATATGATTCATGATTTACGTGAAATAAAAACCTATTTATAGAGTTATATAAGAGGTGAAATTATGGGATGCCAATTCCATGATTGTTTTTAGGTTTTGTGAAATGGAAAAAGCAAAAAAATACCTCTTACTTTGTTTTATGATTGTGGGACTGTTAATCTCTTGTGTAGAAGAGCAGGACTTTAATCAATTTGATGATTTGGAAATTATCCCTACAGTTGAGGCCAGTATCTTTTATCTAGAGACTCCTGAAAGTCTTATTAACCTTAGCTCCGGATTAAATTTTTATTCCCAAACCTTCAATTTTGATGCATTTAGTGAGGAATTTTTTTCCGAAAACGTCCTGGATGGTGTGGTTACTTATGAAGTAGAGAACACAACCAGTAAGCAATTGGACATTACTGTGGAATTTTTGGACGAGGCAGGTAATGTTCTGGATACAGAAAATTTCCCGGTTAATCCTGCACCTACCTCAATTTTACAGCGGGAAATTGCCTACGGGGGAGCTGGCCGCAGTATCGACATTATAAAAAACACTTCCAGTATTCGTATCAGTGGTTTAAACCTGGGAGATAGCAGCAGTGTCTCCAACCTCCAAGACCCCAAAATAATCTTAAGATCCAGTGGCGAATTTAGAGTTAGCCTGAAATGAGAACAGATAAAATTCTCTTTATGGCCATTCTATGGGGGTCCTCTTTTTTGTATGGACAAAACAGGCAATTACTATATGATTTTACAGAAAATCCACAAGCCTTATTGTTAAATCCAGGAATGGAAACATCATATAAATGGTACGCTGGAATTCCTTTGTTATCTGTGATATCAATACAAGCAGGAACCAGTGGTATTACGGTGAATGACTTGTTTGCAAATGACGGTTTGGATTTTACAACCAAAGTTAGGGATCGAGCCATTTTTAGTATGAAACCCCGAGACCAGATCGGTAGCACCTATCAAGTAGAGTTTTTAAATGGAGGTTTTAGGGGCAAAAATAGACCCGAATACTTTTACTCCTTCGGAATTTATCATGAGGGTGACGTTATTGTATATTGGCCACAGGATTTACCCATATTGGCCTTTGAAGGAAACGCAAATAGTTTGGGAAAAAGGTTTGACCTAAGCCATTTGAAGACAAGGGGCGAATTAATAAACGTCTTTCACTTTGGGGTCAATAAACAAATGAACAACCAACTAACCTTGGGGGCAAGGGCCAAAATTTATTCAGGAATCTTCGATTTTAATTCAACTGGCAATAAAGGTTATTTTGTGACCACACAAGGGCAGAATAATTTATTGGCAAATACTTTGGTGGCCGACATGAATCTTAGGACTTCAGGTATTCAAGGAATATTGGACGTATTGGATGATGATAGCATTGACAATAATTCGGGAATATCACAAATCCTAAAAAGTAGGGCGCTTTTGGGTGGGGATCTTGGACTTGGTCTTGATTTGGGGTTTACCTATAATTTAAATGAACAAACTGTAATTACAGGAAGTTTATTGGATGTCGGTTTCATCTATCACAGTAAGGATGTTCAAAATTATACGTTAAAAGGAAGTGCCACCGTGGAGGGTATTGAGGTTATTCTTCCAGAGGCTTTGGCCGATCCCAACGCCGATTTATGGCAAGAATTGGTAGATGAGATAGAGGGGCTTATTCCTTTTGAAGACAACAATAAGGGGTATGTCACTTTTAGGCCAACAAAATTAAATGCTTCCATTCGGTATAATTTTGGGGCACCTAAACAAACGGGTGTTGATTGCGATTGTGATATAAACATTGCAGGGGGGAGCAATAATCGGTTTAAATACCCAAACAGTGTAGGTGGTCAATTGTTTATGATCAATCGGCCCAGAGGTCCACAGACGGCCTTTACCGCTTTCTACCAAAGACGATTTGGAAATGTTCTAGGTATTAAGACTACTTATACCGTTGATAAATTCTCGTTTTCCAATATAGGGTTGGGACTAAACGTACAGGCTGGTCCTGTGAACATTTATGTCATGGCCGACAATCTACTGGCCTACCGGAATTTGGCCGATAGCCATTACTCATCATTTCAATTAGGATTAAATATCATATCTTGGGGAAACAAATGATAGATCATAAATTATGAAAAGTATAGTCTTGTCCCTATTCCTTATTGGAAGCTATTTTGGGACCGCACAAGAGCAGCTTAACAACTACAAATACGTGATAGTGCCCAAACTCTTGGATGGGTTCAAAAAAAAGAATGAACATCAGACCAGTACATTGGTAAAGTACCTGTTTGCACAAAAAGGGGTTACGGTGGTTTATGACGATGCCTTACCAGATGAATTAAACAGTGACCGATGTTTGGGACTTGTGGCAGACCTTATAAATGATTCAAATTTGTTCACTACAAAAACAAGCATAGTACTAAAAGATTGTTTTTCCAATGAAGTCTTTGTTAGCCAAGAAGGCACAAGTAGGCTCAAGGAATTTAAAGCTGCATACTCAGAGTCTATTAGGAAGGCGTTTAGGTCTTTAGATGCATTAAATTACAGTTATAAACCCAAGGCAAGATCTGAAGCTCCGGTAATAGTTAGCTTCAAGGATGATGTTAAAGAACTGGCGCCAGAAAAGATTAAGGAACAAAAGGAAAAACAGCAAGATCCAATAATAAAACAGGAGGCAACTCCAGAGCAGCAAAGTTATAAGAATTTGGAGCCTGTTCCCTCCGATATAAAAAAAGCGAACGAAACACATAAACAAGCGGCCATTATTTCAGGAATGGGTATGACTGGTGTATTATATGCACAGCAGGTTTCCAATGGGTACCAATTGGTGGACAGCACACCGTTGATTAAGTTGAAGATCTTTAAAAGCTCGGTTCCTGACTTTTATATAGCCAAATCAGATGATAATAATGGAGTGGTCTACAAAAAAGATGGAAAATGGTTCTTTGAATACTATAAGGGAGAACAATTGACCGTTGAGGAACTGAATATCAAATTCTAAAGTTCATACTTATTTTTCCATCGCTTCCTAAGGAACTCTTTTAAGACATTTTCCCGTTGATTGTTACTGGGTTTGTAAAATGAACTACCCGTAAGTTCTTTTGGTAGAAATTCTGTTGGCACAAAATTATTTTGGTAGTCATGGGCGTATTTATAGTCTTTGCCATAACCTAAGTCCTTCATCAATTTTGTAGGAGCATTCCGCAAAGGCAGAGGAACCGAAAGATCTCCGGTTTCCTTTACCGTCTGTGCGGCTTTTTTAATGGCCATGTAACTGGCGTTGCTCTTTGCAGAGGTTGCCAAATATATGGCGCATTGACTCAATATGATTCTGGCTTCCGGATAACCAATGGTGGTAACAGCCTGAAAAGTTGTATTGGCAATGACCATTGCCGTGGGATTAGCCAACCCAATATCCTCGGATGCAGAAATCAACATTCTTCTAGCTATAAACTTTACATCCTCTCCTCCCTCTATCATTCTTGCCAACCAATAGACGGCACCATTAGGATCACTGCCCCGAATAGACTTAATAAAAGCAGAAATAATATCGTAATGTTGCTCTCCTGTCTTGTCGTATAATACGGTATTTTTTTGGATCTTATCTATGACCAGTTCATCGGTTATGGTGATGCTGTCTGTTTCTTCAGAATTTATAACAAGCTCAAAAATATTCAAGAGTCTTCTGCCGTCACCGCCAGATAACCGCAACAAAGCCTCGGTCTCCTTTAATTTTATCTTTTTCGATTTAAGAAAATCGTCCTGCTCCATCGCTTGTTTAAGCAGTGCTTCCAAATCCTCCCTTCCGAACGGATTTAGCACATATACCTGGCATCTGGACAAAAGGGCGGGAATAACTTCAAAACTTGGGTTTTCTGTAGTTGCCCCGATAAGTGTTACCCAACCTTTTTCTACTGCACCCAAAAGCGAATCCTGCTGTGATTTGCTAAAACGGTGGATTTCATCAATAAAAAGGATAGGATTTTTGGCAGTAAATAGACCACCACTTTGTTTGGCCTTGGCAATTACCTCCCTAACATCTTTGACACCACTGCTAATGGCACTTAGGGTATAAAAAGGTCTTCCACTCTCAATGGCAATAATATTTGCTAAGGTAGTTTTACCAGTGCCTGGTGGGCCCCAAAGAATCAATGAAGGGATAATACCCTTTTTAATCTGATGGGTCAAAGACCCATTTTCCCCAACCAAATGATGTTGACTGACATATTCGTCCAGAGTTTTGGGACGTACCCGTTCTGCAAGTGGTTCGTTCATGTTATAAAAGTAAGATATTTATCTAGATGACAATTTATCAGGTTTTGAATTATTGGCCGAAATATTGATTAAAAAAATAGTAATTTCAATCTATGTCAGAGCACAATTATTTCAAGTTTTCCAATTCCGTGATTCTAGCACCCATGATAACGGTCCTAATGATATGGACTGTTTTTTGGATTGAAATACGTTTCCAAATAAATTTTAACCAATATGGAGTATACCCTCGTACATTATCAGGTATAAGGGGTATAGTATGTAGTCCGTTTATCCATGGATCGGTCGATCACTTGTACAACAATACAATTCCACTTGCCATACTAATGGCTTCCTTGGTCTATTTCTATAGAAGTATTTCCTTTAGGATTTTAATTTGGGGCATATTTCTATCGGGATTACTTACATGGGTAATAGGAAGACCCTCCTATCATATTGGTGCCAGTGGGATCATATACGTTTTGGCAAGTTTTATTTTCTTTAAAGGAATATTCACCAAACACTTTAGGTTGGTGGCATTGTCTTTAATGGTAGTTTTTATATACGGTAGTTTGTTATGGTATATCTTCCCTGTTAAAGACGATATCTCATGGGAGGGTCATTTAGCGGGGTTTGTTACCGGATTGGTACTGGCCATATTTGTTAAGGCAAAAATTCCGACACCAAAGAAATTCGATTGGGAACGGGACGATTACAACGAGGAGGAGGATGATTTTTTAAAACATTTCGATGAAGAGGGTAACTTTATTGAAAATAAAGAAGATGCGGAATCAAATAACGAAGGATCAATCAAAGTCACCTATAGTTACAAGAAAAATAACAAAGACGATAACAAGCCCTAGGCTAGCTTCTTCGTTGTCTAACAACCTCATACAAAAAAACACCACAAGCAACAGATACGTTCAATGAGCCTATTTCCCCCAATAATGGAAGTTTTGCCATGTGGTCAGCAGCTTTTAAAATTGATGGAGAAATCCCAGTATCTTCCGAGCCCATTACGATAGCTGTTGGTTCTGTAAATGAAACATCATAAAGGGTGTTTTCTGTCTTCTCTGTGGCGGCTATTACTTTAACACCTGAGCCCTGCAGATAAAAAACGGCATCCTTAAGGTGGTCCACTTTGGCAATAGGAACTTTAAATGCTGCTCCTGCTGAAGTTTTTATGGTATCAGCAGTTACCGGTGCCGCACCTTTTTTTTGAATGATTATGCCATCCACACCAGTGCATTCTGCTGTTCTTATGATGGCTCCAAAATTCCGCACATCCGAGAGTTGATCCAACAAAAGAAATAATGGGTTCGTTTTGGTCGAAACGATTTGTTCTACCAATTCTTCAAAATTATGGAAGGTAATAGGGGAGATATTGGCAATTACACCTTGATGGTTATTTTTGGTAAGTCGGTTTAGCTTTTCAATGGGTACATAAGATGAGCTGATGCCGTTCTTACGCACCAAGGTCTCCAAATCTCTTGATAAATTGCCTTGCAATCCTTTTTGGATAAAAACTTTATCGATGGGCTCATTGGAGTTTATGGCTTCAATAACTGCTCTAATGCCATAAATCTGGGTGGTGTTTGTCATAGCGCAAAGGTATATAAAAATCTATCCGTATTGGCTATTCAAGCAATTCGTGAATACCTATATGACCATTATTTACAGAGTTTATCAATAGGTTGCTTTTAGCTGTTTT
>CAXMOE010000058.1:13617-13951 GCA_964194835.1 uncultured Flavobacteriaceae bacterium
GCCCTGCATATATAGTCCTGCTTCGTTGTAGTCCATACTGTTATAGCCATCTTTCTGGTTAGAAATCAACACCAAACCGGAAATAGCATCCAACCTAGGGGTCTCTACTTCTGTCTCATAGATGTTCCCGGCAACAATGATATCTTCAAAGCCATCTTTATTGATATCGAAGGACACACAGTCAAGAATGGGGAATATTTGAGCTTCTCTGGGTAGAATCCGTTTTTCATAAACGCCACTACCCTTATTTACCAAAATGATCGAATGAAATTCGGTAACTTCATTCTTATAGGCAATTTCTAATTTTTCACCGTAGATATCCGATAAAGAGGCA
>CAXMOE010000059.1:0-7852 GCA_964194835.1 uncultured Flavobacteriaceae bacterium
CACTTTTGGACGCTCAATGGGAAAATGGTTTTATTCCACATATTGTTTTTCACAACGATAGTGATAGTTATTTTCCGGGCCCCGATTTTCATCAATCTACCTTACATCCACTTGCTTCCAAAAAACTTAGGTCAACCGGATTGACCCAGCCACCTGTTTTAGGATTTGTGTTGGAGGAATTATTTCGAATTGCTGAGGATAAGGAAGTTATATTGGAATTTATAGTCCAACAGATAGATAAAATATATAAAAGTCACGAATATTTATACCACCATCGGGACCCAAAGAACGAAGGTCTGATTTATATTTATCACAATTGGGAATCTGGCACCGACAATTCACCTATGTGGGATGAGATATTTAAAACCATGGACTCACCCAATTACACCTTTGAACGGAGAGATACAACACATGTAGATCCCTCCCAACGGCCTTCCAAGAGGGAATATGATCATTATCTATATATTATTGAAATCGCAAAGGAACATGGCTACAATGATAATAAAATTGCGGAATTGTCACCCTTTTTAGTGCAGGATCCCTTGTTTAATTCAATGTTGATTAGGTCCAATCAAAGTTTAATAAAACTGTATCAACGTATTGGTGGGCAGGAAGAAAAAATTGCTCAATTGAAGGAATGGACGCAAAAGGGCATTAAAAGCTGTAACAGCAAACTTTTTGATAAAGACCTTGGGGTGTATGTTCATTATGATCTTAGAAATGAAAAACCGCTAAAATTTATTTCATCTTCATCATTCACACCTTTATTTGCGGGCATCCCTAATCAAGACATGGCAGATGTATTGGTAAACATAATGATGCAGAGATTTGGCGGACCTGAGTACTACCTGTGTGCTTCTTTTGATCCTACCCACGAGTTTTACGATCCAAAAAAATATTGGAGGGGACCAGTTTGGATAAATCTAAACTGGCTCCTATATTATGGCCTTATGCGGTATGGATATAAGGCAATTGCAGAAAGGGTCAAAGGTGATACTGTGGAATTAATTGAAAAAACTGGGTTTTATGAGTATTTTGATCCACGTAAAGAGGTTTATGAACAGTTGACAATAGGATATGGCGGAAACAACTTTTCATGGACCGCAGCACTTTATATTGATCTGGTTAACACTCCACTAAAATGAATTATATAGATTATACTATTGTAATTGTTTATCTCCTTGGTTTTTTGGCCATGGGATATTTCTTTAAAGACAACAAGGATTCCAAAGACTATTTTTTAGGGGGTAGAAGTTTAGGATGGTTTCCGTTGAGCCTTTCTACCATGGCAACACAATTATCGGCCATAAGTTTTATTTCTGCCCCGGCATTTGTTGGATTAAAATTAAATGGAGGCATGAAATGGCTAACATTTGAATTTGCGGTTCCCTTGGCCATGCTGTTCATCATGTTGTTTATTATTCCACCATTGTTCCGTTCCGGAGTGGTTAGTATCTATGAATTTGTGGAAAGAAGATTTGATGTGTCTACACGCATGATCTTAAGTGTCGTTTTTCTAATAAGTCGTGCCTTAGGAACCGGTGTTATGGTTTATACAATAGCCATAATTTTACAGGCTGTTTTGGATATTGACTTTGTTTATACCGTAATGATTATTAGTATTATTACTGTAGTATATTCTTGGCAGGGTGGTATGAAGGCTGTGGTTTGGGGCGATGCCATTCAAATGATAATTTTGTTCATAGGCCTATTGGTATGTTTTTTCTATGGTTGGGATTTATTGAACGACCATGGAGGTTTGGTCAATGGATTTGATCCGGAACGCTTACAAGTTTTGGATTTTAACTGGGGAATTGGCGAAAATGAAGAGTATGGATTTTGGCCCATGATGATAGGGGGATTCTTTCTTTATGTTTCATATTATGGCTGTGATCAAACCCAGGCGCAACGTATGCTATCCGCGAAAGATGAAGGAACTATACGGAAATTGCTTTTGGCCAACGGGTTACTTCGGTTTCCAATAGTACTATTATACAGTTCAATGGGCTTGATTATTGGGACCTTATTAACGATGGCACCTGATTTTATGGAAGAAATTGCTCTGATGACACAAAAATATTTCCCACAGGAATTTGCCCAGAATGGGGCCAAGGCAGATTTAATGATTCCGATTTTTATCACCAAATATTTGCCGCACGGGTTCATCGGTTTGCTAATGGTTGGGATTTTATCTGCTGCAATGTCATCATTAAGCTCAACCGTTAATTCCTTATCGGCGGTAACGGTGGAAGATTTTTTCAGTAAAGGGGCCAATAAATTATCTCCCAAGAAATATATGTTCATTTCCAAAATGTCTGTCCTTTTTTGGGGTGCTGTTTGTATGGCTTGTTCTTTTTTATTCGGTGGTAGTAAAAGTGCCGTGATAGAAATCATCAACGCCATTGGTTCGGTTTTCTATGGTCCAGTATTGGTTACCTTTCTATTGGCCATGTTTTCCAAAAAAGTCAATTACATTGGAATGAATACAGGATTACTTGTTGCTGTGGGAACCAATTTAATATTATCGAAAACCATACAAAATATCTTTCATTTGGATTTGGGAATCGATATTTTTTGGATATGGCTGAATTTTACGGGTGTGGTATTGACCTTTGTTGTAGCCTATCTGGTAAGTTACCTTACTGGCAATAGAAAAATAGGTAGTGACCAAGAGATAAGTATTTTGCCAAAAAAATCGGATTTTTTACAAAAAGAGGTGTATATATTGATCCTATTTTTTGCCGCAATACTTATTTTTAGTTTTTTCCTACCTCAAATTTTTGGATAATGACTATGAAAGTATTGTTGATTCCGGATAAGTTTAAGGGTTCACTTTCTGCAGAAGGTGTTATCCAATCCGTATCGACTGGAATACAGCGTGCAGACCCTGGAACAGAAATGTACAGTGTTTTGGCCTCCGACGGTGGGGATGGTTTTTTGAAAGCGGTTTCCAACTATATTCAGTTGGATGAAGTTCTTGTTAGTACCATTGATCCTCTTGGCAGAAAGATGCAATCGCCCTATTTATTGAATCGCTCAACAAATACGGCGTATGTTGAATTGGCGCAGGCTTCAGGTTTGGAATTGCTTAAAAATTCGGAGAGAAATGTAATGCACACTTCCACTTTGGGTACAGGAATTCAGATCAAAGATGCTATCTCGAAAGGAGCTACTACTATTTACGTCGGATTGGGCGGAAGTGCCACCAACGATGGCGGAATAGGTATTGCGAAAGCCTTGGGTTATTCATTTCTTGAAATAGATGGTAATGAAATAGAGCCCATAGGACAAAATTTATCCAAGATTCATAAAATAGAACACAGGGAGGAAGAGTTCGAAATGGATACTGTTTCTTTTATCGCGGTTAACGATGTTAACAATCCTTTGTTTGGTAAAAATGGGGCTGCCTTTGTATATGCACAGCAAAAGGGAGCTAGCAATCAGGAAATCGAATTATTGGATAATGGCTTGGAACATTTGGCCCAAATAGTAAAAGAACAATTGGGAAAGGATGAGGCTTTCGTTCCGGGGACAGGTGCTGCAGGTGGAACAGCCTATGGACTAAGAGCATTTCTTAACGCTGAGTTTATTACGGGAATTGATTTTATTTTAGGGTTGGCCAAGGTCGATGAGTTATTGAACAATCAGAAATTTGATTATATTATCACTGGTGAGGGACGGTTCGACGATCAAACTCTCTACGGGAAACTGATAAAAGGGGTTATAGATTTGGGAAATCGATTTAATATACCTGTAATCGCAGTTTGTGGAATACTGGATATTGATGAAGAGAAGGTTAAAACATTGGGGCTACGGCACATAATTGAAATTAGGGACCCGTCCAAACCCATACAGTATAGTATAGAGAATGCAGCAATGTTGATAGAAAATGCAACCTATAAATTTTTTATGTCCATAGATAAATAAATGAATATATTCCTAATTTTATTTCTTGTTGTACTGTTTATAATAGTCGCTACAGTAAAGTTTAAGGTGCATCCGGTTTTTTCGTTGGTAATAGCCGCTTTGATAGCAGGATTATCCATGGGTCTAGGGCCCAATGAAGTAACAAAGAATATAACAGAGGGATTTGGAAAAACACTGTCCAGTATTGGACTGATAATAGCCTTCGGAACAGTAATCGGAATTTTTTTGGAGAGGACCGGTAGTACGAAGGTTATGGCAGATGCCATTTTGAAATTAATTGGAATGAAACGATCACCGTTGGCCATGAACATTACCGGTTTTGTGGTGTCGATTCCTGTATTTTGTGATTCGGGGTTTATAATATTGTCCTCTTTAAATAAGGCTTTAAGCAAGAAAACAGGTCTATCTACCATAATATTTGCTATTTCATTGGCAACAGGCCTTTATGCGGCCCATGTATTTGTTCCTCCAACACCCGGACCCTTGGCCGCCGCCGCCGTCTTGGAAGCTGATTTGGGATTGGTGCTAATATTTGGAGTTTTGGTGGCCATTCCAGTGTCTTTTGTAGGGTATTTATGGGCAAGGTATATTGGTAAAAATATGCATCCAACAACTTCCAAAGGCGATATAAAAAAAATTGTAAAACAAGAAACCAGTACCGTAGATTATAACATAACAGCAATTGGCGCCTTTTTGCCTTTACTAGTTCCACTGGTTTTGATTGCGTTTAAATCTTTTGTGAATTACCCAACCTATCCATTAGGACAAGGAATCCCGTTTAAGGTTTTTGATTTTATAGGGAACCCCACAATCGCCCTGCTTATCGGAGCAATCTTTGCAATAAATATTAGCAGGAAGGTTTCTTTGGCCCTACGATATGATTGGATAGTATGGGCCTTAAAAGAAGCAGGAATAATTATTTTGATCACCGGAGCAGGAGGGGCGTTCGGCAATGTATTGAGGAGCTTGGACATCGCAAGTTTTATACATTTTGATTCCAATTTACTACAGGGAGGTATTTTGATATCATTTATGATTGCTGCGATATTAAAAACATCCCAAGGGTCATCAACCGTTGCAATTATTACCACTGCTGCTATAATGGCTCCCCTTTTGGCTACTTTGGGATTGGATACTGACATGGGAAGAACAACTACCGTATTGGCAATTGGAGCTGGTGCTATGACCGTATCACATATAAATGACAGTTACTTTTGGGTGGTTGCACAATTTTCAAACATGGATGTCAAAACAGCACTTAAAAGCCATACAGTAGCCACTTTACTACAAGGCATTACAGGCTTAATCATCATCATGGCCATACAGGTCTTTTTTGGATAAAGCCAAAGAGCAAAAAACCATTTTATTCAATCACATCCTCACAGCAAATCAAAGGATACTTAAGATAACCGTGTTTAAATGAGCTAATGTTTTCTAACTACCATATTTATTTTTACTTCAATTATTGAATGGTAAGGGTTTTTTTAAATTCCTGAACAATGGCAAAATAACCCAGTGGAAATATATTTGGCTGATCCACATTATCGAAAACATCGATATTATCTAAATCTGTTATATCAAAAATATTTCCCCTAACTGTTGCTACTGGAGTCTGGAAAGGCCCTTGTAAGTCTCCTGCTTGCTCTATAAGTTGATCCATATAATTGTAAAATTCCTCGTCTGCACCCAAAATACTGACCTCTATTTCTGTTCCCGATTCAAATGTTTGGTCATAGAAATATGAGAATTGGAACTGTTGTCCTTTATAAAATTTATCTTCTGTGACCAAATACTCCCCAAAGTCAAAATCAAACACATAAAAGTCGTCCCTGACCGGATTGTCGGTAAAGGTTATAATAGCCTCTGTGTCGTCTTCATCAAAAAGTGTCCCATTGCCTTGTAATATAAAGTCGATCGGCACGGTGGGCGCGTATGTGGTTTGTGCCAAATATCGTTTTCCATTATGGGTAATCAGCAATACAAAGTTAAGCTCCCTTTGTAAGACAAGAGTGGGAATCCTTTGATCTGATAAAAAGTTTGGGTCAGGGGTGTAAATGCCAGTACCCGGTATATCTTCGGCTAAGCTAGATGAGCTAGTGCGTACAATACTGCCATCTTCAATTTCTTCATATAAAATCACAATGCTCTCCAAAGTTGCCACTGGGACAACCCCAAAGAAATTATCTGTTAGCGAAACCTTCACCTCTATAGGAATAAAAGGTTCACTGACGTCTACCCTTATCAGCGCTTCAACAACTAGCCTAGGTGCTTCAGAGGGAACCTCAATGTCCACGACATCTTCACAACCAATGCAAATGAAAAACAAGGCAATTCCGAAGTATGTTAGCAATTTTTTCATTTAGAATTTAAAATTATAAGTTATTGCAGGTACGATTCCAAAGATTGAAGTTCTAATGGCTTCATTTACTCCGGTGTCCTGATTTCTTCTAAAATTGATGGACGCAGCATTACTTCTGTTATAAATATTATAAATACTGAATACCCATTCTGATTGAACTTTCTTACCTTCCTTTTTCTTAGGTGTAAGAGTGGCAGCAATATCGAGGCGGTGATAGTTAGGTAGTCGCTCTTCATTTCGTAAACCATAAAATGGAACTATCAGCCCTTCAAATTCAAATTGCCCTATGGGGTAATTGGTGGGTTGGCCGGTTTGAAAAATAAAGTTGGAGTTGAAACTCCATTTTTTATTAAGTTCATAGCTGCCATAAAGTGCAATATCATGCGTCTTGTCATAGGGTGTGTTGTACCATTCCCCAAAATTGATCCCTGTTTCTTTGTTAGACCTGCCATTATCCACAGTGGTTTCCCGACCAGGAGTCTGTTGCTCAGATTTGGAAAGGGTATATGCTAACCAGCCCTGTAGTCTTCCTTCATTTTTACGGAGCAATATTTCTAGACCGTATGCCCTTGCTTTTCCGTTAAGGATGACCTGTTCTATGGCCTCGTTTGCAATAAGGTTGGCTCCGTTAATATAATCGATCCTATTTTGAATATCCTTATAGAACACTTCGGTCTCCAACGAATAATCACTATTATTAATATTCCTAAAATACCCAAAAGCATACTGATCCAAGAGTTGCGGTTTTACAAATGGTCCGCTGGGTGTCCAGACATCGAGTGGTGTAGGAGAACTGGTGTTGGAAAGTAAATGAAGATACTGTGACATTCTTGTATAACTTGCTTTTATAGAATTGTCCGAATTTAAAGTTAAAGCCATTGATATCCTTGGCTCCAAATTGGTAAATGTCGCCAAACTTCCTCCCCTTCCAGGATCTATGGTCTCAATAGGTTCCGCTTCCCGATATACCAAGGTAAAGGGATCAAAAACTACTGCGTAATTATTATCATAAACATTAAGTTCGTCCTGCCCCAGTCTAATAAAATGACTTATACGGAGACCGTACTCCAAACTAAGATTGTTGGTGAGGCTATGCTCCACATCTACATAAGTGGCAGTTTCATTGGCATATTTTTTTGTAAGTTGATCTTCCAAGATGCCAGAATTGGAGCTATTTGGTTTTATCTTTCCAGGATTAAACCTGTAGTACGTATTGTTTAGCCCGTAATTAATTAGCAATTTATCGTTAATATAGTGTTTAAGATCATACTTCAGATTGGCGTTAAGAATACCAGAATTCCATTCGAACCCTACAAAGTCAAGTTCCAGACCATAAAAATAATCGGAATAGATAAGGGAAATATTTGAAAACAACTTTTCTGAAAACAGATGGTTCCATCTAAAGTTTACCAAGGCATTTCCATAAATATTTATAAATTTATCATTGATGCTGAACAAATCCCGACCAAAATAGGCAGATAAATATATGTTGTTCCTATCGGTTAGGCAATGGTTTAATTTGGTGTTTAGATCATAGAAATATGCCTTATTGTCCAGATTAAAAAT
>CAXMOE010000059.1:7959-13925 GCA_964194835.1 uncultured Flavobacteriaceae bacterium
CCAAAACAGAAGAAACCCTTCCACCATATCGGGCAGGTATACCTCCTTTAAAAAGTTTAACATCTTTTATGGCATCTGGATTAAAGACTGAAAAAAAACCGAACAAGTGTGACGAATTAAATATTGTAGCCTCATCCAAAAGAATTAGATTTTGGTCAGCTGCTCCCCCTCTAACATTGAATCCTGAGGAACCCTCACCTGCATTGGTAACTCCTGGTAGTAGCAAAATGGATTTCACCACATCCGCTTCACCGAGTAAAACGGGAATTTTTTTGATTGTTTGTACCGATAAACTATTGACACTCATCTGGGGTTTTGCAATATTTAATCTTTCAATATCATCTGTCACAATTACTTCTTCCAGTTCCTCAGTTTCTTCCAACAATTTAAAATTTAATTTTATGTTTTCGGCAAGTGTCACCTGTTGCGTAATATCTTGAAATCCCAGATAACTGATTTGCACTGTATATTCTCCTTCAGGGAGGGTTATAGAATAAAAACCGTACTCATTGGTGGTAACTCCTGTACGTAATTGTGGAACAGACAATGTAACCCCTATCAATGTTTCATTACTTGAGGCCTCAGAAATAGTACCACTTAAGGTATGTTTTTGTTGGGCAGTACCTGTTAGGAAAGAAATAAGAAAACCTAAAAACAGTAGCCTTGCAAGTTTGGACATTCAAAACAATTTTTTCAAATATAACTAGAAAATCAAAGAGGGTGACCGAGGTGGGGCGTTTATAAAAGATAAGACCTTCTCTGTAAAAGGAGAAGGTCTTTCTAAATAAAAATCTATTTATCAGTTTATAAGTGCTCCAATATTCTATTGAAGGTACTGCTGGGACGCATAGCTTTCTCCATAAGATCAACCTTTGGTTTGTAATATCCACCAATATTTTGGGTTGTGCCTTGGGCCGCAATTAATTCATCTATAATTTTGGATTCATTTTCTGACAGGGCTTTAGCTACCTTTCCAAAAATAATTTTAAGTTCGCTATCATCGTTCTGCTCTGCCAGTGCCTGGGCCCAGTATAAGGTGAGGTAAAAGTGACTTCCTCTATTATCCAGTTCATTGACTTTTCGAGAAGGAGATTTGTCATTGTCCAGGAATTTTTCAGTGGCTGCATCCAAAGCATCTGCTAAAATTAACGCTTGTTTATTGTTGTTCTTTTCGCCATAATGCTCCAACGATACTCCAAGTGCCAAAAATTCACCCAAAGAATCCCATCGTAGATGACCTTCTTCCAAAAATTGTTGTACATGTTTAGGGGCCGAACCACCCGCACCTGTTTCAAAAAGACCTCCACCATTCATTAACGGAACAATGGAAAGCATTTTTGCGCTTGTTCCTACTTCAAGAATGGGGAATAGGTCCGTTAGATAATCCCGTAAAACATTACCAGACACCGAAATGGTGTCTTTACCATCTTTAATTCGCTGTAATGTGAATAGAGTAGCATCAAGAGGAGATAATACTCTAATATCTAATCCAGCTGTATCATGATTAGGGAGATACAAGTTTAATTTTTTGATCAATTCGACATCATGAGCCCTGTTTTGGTCTAACCAAAAAACAGCTGGTATTTGTGAAGCCTTGGCCCGTGCCACAGCAAGTTTAATCCAATCTTGGATAGGAGCATCCTTTACCTGGCACAATCTCCAAATATCACCGGCTTCAACCTGGTGTTCAATCAAGGTACTGCCTGTATTAATTTCAACTACTCGTACTGCACCATCATCTTCTATTTCAAAGGTCTTATCATG
This sequence comes from uncultured Flavobacteriaceae bacterium, assembly GCA_964194835.1. GTDB lineage: Bacteria > Bacteroidota > Bacteroidia > Flavobacteriales > Flavobacteriaceae > CAXMOE01. The sequence continues at coordinate 9,724 of CAXMOE010000059.1, forward strand.
AGATCCATATTCTTCTGCTTTTTGAGCCATTAGGCCAACATTGGGAACAGTACCCATGGTTTTGGGGTCAAAAGCCCCATGCTTTTTACAGAAGTCAATCGTAGCTTCATAAATACTAGCATAACTACTGTCAGGAATTACAGCTTTTGTATCCTGCAACTGACCTTTGGCATTCCACATTTTTCCAGAACTACGGATCATTGCCGGCATAGATGCATCAATAATTATGTTACTGGGAACATGAAGATTGGTAATACCCTTATCAGAATTCACCATTGCCAATTCCGGACCATTTGCAATGGCCGTTTCTAAATCTTTTAAAATTGCATTTCTTTGGGCATCCGGAAGTTCTTGTAATTTATCCAAAAGATTTTCCAATCCGTCATTGGAACTTATCCCAATTTCTTCAAAAGTAGCTGAGTATTTCTCAAAAACGTTGTTAAAAAACATCTCAAGGGCATGACCAAAAATAATTGGATCCGAAACTTTCATCATGGTTGCCTTCATATGCAATGAAAACAACACACCTTTTTCTTTCGCATCGGTAATTTGTTCTTTCAAAAAAGACATCAGTGCTTTTTTGCTCATCACTGTAGCATCTATTATTTCACCAGCCAAAAGTGCTATCCGTTCTTTTAGGATTGTTGTGGTGCCATCATCCTTTAGCAATTCAATTCTAATTTCACTGGCCTTTGGCATGGTCAATGATTTTTCATTGGATTTAAAATCCCCATGGCTCATTGTTGCTACATGGGTTTTAGAATCTGAACTCCAAACCCCCATGGAATGTGGATTTTTTTTAGCGTAGTTTTTAACTGCTCTTGGGGCCCTTCGATCAGAGTTTCCTTCACGTAAAACTGGATTTACAGCACTTCCCTTTATTCTGTCGTATCTGGACTTTATTTCTTTTTCGGTGTCGTTTTCTGGCTCATCCGGGTAGTTGGGTAAACTATATCCCTTACTTTGTAATTCTTGGATAGCATCTTTTAATTGAGGTATGGATGCACTGATATTCGGTAATTTTATAATATTAGCCTCCGAGGTTTTGGCCAATTGGCCTAGTTCGGCCAGATCATCCGATACTTTTTGATCCTCATTTACACAATCGGAAAAAGTGGCGATGATTCTATGGGCAAGGGAAATATCCTTGGTTTCTATATCAATCCCCGATGTTTTTGTAAACGCTTTAACAATTGGTAAAAAGGATTGGGTTGCCAACGCTGGAGCTTCGTCGGTCTTAGTATACACTATTTTTGGCATATGAAATTGCGATTTATTTAAGCGGTTCAAATATACAATTTATAATGCGCCGAAAGACCTGCGAACCTTTGAAAATTTGGAGGTTTAAATTAGGATAAAGTGGTAGAAAAGAGCGCAAAATTGTGAATAGTAGAGAACACTTAACGAGTAAAAAACAAAAGCCATATCATTGTAACAAGTACATTGACATGGCTTTCTGAAGTAGCTTACAAACTTTTTGTCCCATATTTACAACAGAACCGCAACCATTGATTGCATTTGCGTCGCTAAATCAACGTTTAAAACACATTCATATCCTCAACTGTTAAATCAAGTAATTTCAGTGCTTCTTCTCATTGTATCAATGCTTTTTATCTTAAATGCAGAACCAAAGTTTTACATACAGTGTTAAACCGCATATGCTTAGAAACTAAAAAGCGACAGCTACTTAGCTCTAAACCTCCTTCCTTAGGATGCTCGTGTATAAATACACTACTTTCCTAACTGGGATCAACAATAATATAAGAACGTCAACTTTATACTGGCCCAAAATACAAATCATCGCTGACCTTTCTTTTAAACCATGAAATAAAACTACAATAAATTATTAGAAATCCAAAACTTTATAAAAGATTAAAAATCAACATGTTATGAACTACTGTTATTAACAATTGTTCATAAAAAAACACCCATCAAAAAATGAGTGTTTATACTGTATTTACGATTGAATTTAAGAGCGAATCTCCTTAATTCTCGCTTTTTTACCTGTAAGACCTCTGAAGTAGAATATACGAGATCTACGTACTTTACCTTTTTTGTTGATTTCTACCTTTTGCAAAGCGGGCATATTTACTGGAAATATACGTTCCACACCTACGGTTCCAGATATTTTACGAATGGTAAATGTTTCTGTAGCACCAACACCTCTTCTTTGTATTACAACTCCTCTAAAGAACTGTGTACGTGTTTTTTCCCCTTCCTTAATCTCGTAGTAGACGGTAATAGTGTCTCCGGCAGAGAATTTTGGAAAATCTTTTTTAGGAACAAATTCGTCTTGAACAAATTTTAGCAATGATTCCATTTTAATTTATCTTTTAAAGTTTGCCAAAACCAACATTCACGTACTTCGTCAGAGGTTAATTTTAATCGACTGCAAAAATAGTTTATAAATTATAAACTACAATATATTTTCGGTTATTTTTTATGGTGTACTACCTTGCTATATCATTACTTTAAGAGGTCTGGCCTTAGTTTTTCTGTACGCTCCATTGCCTGTTCCTCTCTCCATTTTTCGATTTTTGGAAAATCTCCGCTCAAAAGAATATCCGGCACTTTCATCCCTTTATATTCAGCAGGTCTTGTAAATACAGGTGGGGCTAAAAGATTGTCCTGAAACGAATCTGTTAGGGCAGAGGTTTCATTGTTCAAGACTCCCGGTATTAAACGTATTATTGCATCACAGAGAACAGCTGCGCCCAATTCTCCTCCGGATAGCACATAATCCCCTATCGATATTTCCCGGGTAATATATTGATCGCGTACGCGTTGATCAACCCCTTTGTAATGCCCACAGAGAATAATGATATTTTGCTGTAATGATAATCTATTGGCTGTTTTTTGGTTTAAGGTTTCCCCATCGGGGGTCATATAAATCACCTCATCATATTCCCTTTGCTCTTTGAGGGTTGTAATACACTTATCGATTGGCTCAATCATCATCACCATTCCTGCTCCACCCCCAAATTGGTAATCGTCTATTTGATTATAACTTTTATTGGTGTAATCCCTTAAATTGTGCATATGCACTTCTACCAATCCTTTTTCGATGGATCTTTTTAAGATAGATGCTTCAAAAGGGCTTTTTAAAAGCTCAGGCAGGACTGTTATAATATCAATTCGCATTTTAATAATTTTACTACAACCAATGACTTTGCAAAGATGCAAAGAATCTTATAAACTAATAAGGGTTAAGGCAAAGTGTTATCGGGCAATGTTAAGAATGATAATTCTATGAATAGATCCCATTAACTATATTGCATCGGTTTTCCAAAAGTAGTGCAGAAATCCCTCTTCCTTTTTCCAACCCAGGCGCTCATATAGGCGCTGAGCAGGATTGTCAACAGCTGTCTCCAGGGTCAATCCTTTTGCATGCTCTTCCCTGCAATACTTTTTCGCCGCGTTGAGCAGGGATTCACCCACAGCTTGGTTTCGGTATTCGCGAGTCACATAGAGGTCATTAAGGATGTAAAAAGATTCCATTGATACCGACGAAAATGTAGGATATAACTGTGTAAACCCCATGGGTTCATTGGAATCACTAAGAGCTAAAAAAAGTACTGAATCCTGTAGCTTAAAACGTGCTTCCAAAAATATTCGTACAGAGGATAGATCACTCATCTGTTTATAAAATACACGATAGGCATCAAAGAGTATGGTGAGTTGATCTAGGTCTTTAAGTGAAGCTCTGACAATGTTCATAGCTTTTTCCAATAAAGCTTATATTAATCTATTGGCACACTATTTGGACTTCTTGTATTTATTTATTTCATCCTGAAGCTGCCTACTTATTTTCTGTTCCCTTTCCAATGCCCGTCTTCTATGGTCCAAAGAATAAAATTATAGGTGCTTTTCGATACTAACATCCCCAAGAATGACATACTATCCTTTTCTTCTGTTACATTAGTAAGGTTATTGGTGGTATCCTCCAATTTTTTATTAAGGGATCCAATGGTTGATTCATGTGAAGTTATAGTTGAATAAAGTTCAGCCTTTTTTTTGTTGGAAGCGTTAATGCTATCCAACACATTTTGCCTCAACTTATTAAGGTTTACAACCTTAACTACTTCATATCTAACTCCTTCTGCTCTGTAGTTTCCTGATTTTTTGGCTATAAATTCAAACTGACTGCTTATAAGGCCATCATCTAGGGATAATTTTTCTTGGTCTCCCGCTTCTTGCGCAAA
>CAXMOE010000060.1:0-11729 GCA_964194835.1 uncultured Flavobacteriaceae bacterium
CCAATACTTTTCTGGAATCCCTGTCCTTAACAAAAACATTCAACGGAAGATTGTCAATCAGGGTTTTTAATAATTTTCTTTCTTCCCTTATAAGTTTTTCTTTCTTTTTGGTATCGGATATATCTATACTAATACCTACCAGACCATATGCATTGCCATCAGCTCCTTTTAAAGGAATTTTTGAAGTTAAAAATGTGGTTTCCATTCCATCTTTTTTAACATTGATGGTTTCTCTTGCCAGCATTGGTTTTAAAGAATTCATTACTTCCAAATCCTCGTCACGGGAGATCTGGGCAATTTCCTTATCATAAAGGTCAAAATCGCTTTTGCCCAATAGCTCGTCCTGATTTTTTATTCCTAAATAGTCGCACTCGGATTTATTCACCAGTATTTTTCTGGAATCCCGATCTTTAACGTATACATTTATGGGTAAATTATCAATCAGTGTTTTTAATAATTTACGTTCTTCTTTTATTTGTTTTTCTTTCGTTTTGATTTCAGAAATATCTAAGGCTGTGTTCCAAACTAATTTTTGCCCTTTTTTGTTAACCAAGAGGGAACCACTTGCCAAAACGGGGTACGTTGTGCCATCCTTCTTTGTGTATTTAATTTCTTTGGAAGTGTACGCACCAGTTGTTTCAAGTGCTTGGAGTATTGAATTTTTGTTTTCCTTGGATGAATTTGGAACAATATCCGAATAGTTTAAGGATCCTAAATCTTTTTGGTCATAACCTGTGGCCTTGGTAAATGAGGTGTTGAAATCCAAGATCAGTCCAGTTTTAAAATCGCTAAGAATATAACCTACTGGCGATAATTCATATAAAGCCCTAAATTTTTGTTCATTTTCCTTTAATTTTTCCCTTGCAACCACCATTTCCTTGATCATACGTCCTTCTGCAAGTAAGGATACTACCTTCTTGTTTTCGTCATATATAGGTTTTAAACTAAAATCGACCGGGACTGGCTTTTTGTTCTTATCCAAAACAACAATTTCACTTCGCATAAATTCACCTTCCGATGCTGCCTTCACAACCTCTTTTAATCCGTCTTTTATATAGTCCGGCACTGGCCACCAGTAAGCATCCCAGAACTTTTTATTGATAACATCTTCGGGTTTAAGGTTTGCAAAATTTAACGCTGTATCGTTAATTTCAAGAAAAGTTCCATCCATGTCCAGAATACCTGTGAATTGGTAGGAAGAATTAAAAATACTTCTAAAAATACGTTCTTGTTCTTCAGTCTTTGTTTTGGATATTACCTGATCGGTAATGTCTTGAAAAGTTCCAATAAGTCCAAGAAATTTATCATTTCTAAACACGGGTTTTCCTGCTGCCAAGACCCATATCTCATTTCCTTTGGCGGTGATAATTTGTAATTTTTCATTCCATGGCGTTCCGTTTCTCATGGCGCTATCCACAGCCAAGGCAATAGTGTTTCTACTATAACCTTCTTTATAGAAATTGATGGCGGTATCAATATTCGGGACATAATCATCTGGAACATCATGTATAGATTTTGTAATGTTGCACCATGATAATTGATCCATGACGGCATCATATTCCCAGCTTCCTATTTTTGAGATTTCCGATTTATCTTTTAGAAGGATTTCAAGTTTTTCGAGCTTTATATCATCAAAGATGCGGTTGGTAATGTCCTCGGTCTGAATGATTATACCAATTATATTTTCTTTATCATCATACCATGGTACATTCACCCATTCAAACCATCCTTCATTCTTGTGATTGTCAATGTAGTTTTCTACACCAGATTGGCAAGGTTTACCGTTAAGGGAATTATTTAGATCTTTCTGCCATGCTTTGCTTACATCGTCAAATAGGTCGAATATGGTTTTCCCAAATACGTCGAGTTTGCCAAAATCAAAGTCATTTACCCATTTGTCTGAAGCATGTATAACTTCAAACTTTTTATTGACAAAAGCAGTTGCATTGGGCAGCTGTTTTATCAGATAGTTTTTGGTTGAAGTCTTGGATTCACGCAACATTAAGTCGAAATTTCTTACTAATGTAAATTGATTTTTCAACATATGTAATAGATTGTTGTGAACATGCTAAAACTCGTTGTGTTAACCCATATATAAGAGGAAAACTATAGATGCGAAAGGATTTTCCTACTAATTTAGGATATTTATTTCATAAAAAAAAAGAATATTTTCTAAAATTATATACACTCTAGAACGAGGTATTTAATTGATACTGGGAATTATATAGATGTTATTTTATCTTTACAGTGTCTGGCACCAAACCGGTATAGTCACCGCCATTTCTAATAACATCCCGGACTATGGATGAACTTATGTAGGATTTTCCAGAAGATGTAAGAAGAAAAACGGTTTCAATTTCGGAGAGTTTTCGATTGGTATGGGCAATTGCCTTTTCAAATTCAAAGTCACCTGGATTACGCAGCCCTCTTAAAATAAAATCTGCATTTACCTTTTTGCAGAAATCCACAGTAAGTCCATCATAGGTATGAACTTTTATTTTTGGTTCATCCTTAAAGGCTTCCGTGATAAATTTCTTGCGTTCTTCCAAGCTGAACATATTTTTCTTGTCAGCATTAATGCCGATTGCAATAATGAGCTCATCAAAAAGGGTTATCCCTCTTCGGACAATATCATAATGGCCTAATGTTAAGGGGTCAAAAGAACCTGGAAAGATTGCTCGTCTCATTTTAATGGAATTACAAAGTTAAAGTTACTTATTTTCATTCAAAGCCTCATTGATTGCATTTTCAAACAATTCTGGGAGGCCTATACCGGCTACTTTAGCCTGTTCGGGCAAAATACTTTCCTCGGTAAGTCCGGGAGTTGAATTCATCTCCAACATATAAGGTTCGTCATCTACAAATATGAATTCACTTCTAGAAAAGCCTTTCATTTTTAGAACATCATAGGCGCGTTGAGCCAACTTGGTCACTTTTTTTTCCTGTAATTCAGTGATTCTAGCTGGAGTAATTTCTTTGGACTTTCCCTCATATTTGGCTTCATAATCAAAAAAGTCATTTTCGGTAACAATTTCAGTGATAGGAAGTACTTTGGTACTTCCTTTGTATTTTATTATTCCCACTGAAACTTCGGTACCATCCAAGAAGGCCTCGATGATTATTTCATCATCTTCTTTATATGCTTTCTGTATAGCAGGTTCCAATTCTTTATGGCTGTATACTTTCGATATTCCAAAACTACTACCTGCCTTGTTTGCTTTTACAAAACAGGGTAGGCCAACTTTTTCAATAATCTTGTTCTCATTAATTGGGTCTCCTAGATTAAGTTGAAAGGATGCCGCCGATCTAATTCCATAGGGCTTTAAAACACTGAGTAAATCCCTTTTGTTAAAGGTAAGGGCAGCTTGGTAATGATTACAGGAGGTCTGTGGAAGTTTCAGTAGTTCTAAATAGGCCTGCATAAAACCGTCTTCCCCAGGGGTGCCGTGAATGGCATTAAAAACACAGTCAAAGATCAAAGTCTTTTTATCCACAATCACCGAAAAATTATGCCTATTCACAGGATATTCTTTATCACTATCGTCCACATAGACCCATTTATCCTTAAATATATGGATACGGAAGGCATTGAATTTGTTTTTATCCAAATATTGATAGACCACGTTTCCGCTTTTTAGGGATATTTTATACTCGCTAGAGTAACCCCCCATGATGATTGCAATATTTTTTTTCATATTGTTGACGAATAACTAAACCAATTAAACAAATATCCTTTTTTCAAAGTAAAGAAAAAAGCATTGGGTTTCATATATTTGCGCGTATAATAAATCTGTTATGAAGAATTTTTGGGACTTCTTAAGAAGTAAGGTTTTTCTAGTTCAGTTGGGACTTGCCATATTGGCCATGGTGGTTTTGGTTCTTGTAATGTTGCAATGGTTGGAACGTTCTACAAATCATGGAGAGTTTGTAGAGGTGCCAGACTTATCAAAAATGTCCGTAATGGATATGCGTGGTGTCATTGAAGAGGTCAATCTACGTTATGAGGTTTTGGATTCTGCCAATTATAATCCAAATTACCCCCGATTTTCGATTATCGAACAAGATCCACCAGCAGGGAACAAGGTGAAGGAGAATAGGAAAATCTATGTTACTGTAAACCCCTCAGGTTACAAAGCGGTTACGGTTCCAAAAATCATTCAGGTTACCCAGCGTAACGCAACTTCCATGCTTCGCGCAGTAGGCTTGGATGTGCAAAGAGTTACTTATATTGATGAATTGGGCAAAGACATGGTTTACTATATAAAGCATAAGGGGAAGAATGTATCCCCTGGGGAAAAATTACCCAAAACTTCGAAAATAGAGCTCATTTGTGGAAACGGCACCATTCCAGAGCGGGCACGTATTAAGGCGGATTCCCAATAGCGTATGGAGACACAGAACAGTCCGGAACCAAATGGAGATGACCTTTTTGAACATCATAGATTTATAGCTTCCAAAGGTCAAGAACCACTTAGGGTAGATAAGTTTTTAATGAATTTCATTGAAAATGCCACTCGTAATAAAATTCAACAAGCAGCAAAAGATGGCCAAATATGGGTAAACGACACTATTGTAAAGCAGAATTATAAGGTAAAGGCCGGTGATGAGGTAAAGGTGCTATTTAAGCATCCACCTTATGAATTTTTATTAATCCCCGAGGATATTCCCTTGGAAATTATTTACGAGGACAATGAGCTTTTGGTTGTAAATAAATCCGCTGGAATGGTTGTACATCCGGGACATGGGAATTATTCTGGAACCTTGATCAATGCTTTGTTACACCACATCAAATCATTACCCGCCAATAGTAATGAAAGGCCAGGTTTGGTACATCGAATTGACAAAGACACTTCTGGACTTTTGGTAGTAGCCAAGACCGAAACAGCGATGACCTACTTGTCCAAGCAGTTTTTTGATAAGACCAGTGAACGAGAGTATGTTGCTTTGGTATGGGGTGATTTAGAAAATGATAGTGGCACCATTGAAGGACATATAGGACGTCATCCCAAGAATAGATTGCAAATGACAGTATTTCCGGAAGGGGATCAAGGAAAAGAGGCAGTAACTCATTATAAGGTAATGGAACGTTTAGGATACGTAACCCTTGTTTCCTGCAGATTGGAAACGGGCAGAACACACCAGATTAGGGCTCACTTTAAGTATATTGGTCATACCTTGTTCAATGACGAGCGTTATGGGGGTGATAAAATTTTAAAAGGAACCACCTTTACCAAGTACAAACAGTTTGTGGACAATACTTTTAAGGTTCTTCCCAGGCAAGCATTACATGCCAAAACTTTGGGGTTCGTTCATCCAGCTACCGAAGAATTTATGAGATTTAGTACAGAGATTCCAGAGGACATGGCAAATTGTATAGAGAAATGGAGACATTATACGAAACATAGTCAGTAGCCATAAATTTCATCGATACAAGTATTGAAAACTCTTTTCACCTAAGATAGAATATCCCGAAAAACCTCGTTATTTTTATATCAAATTTGTAGAAATAAATTTTAGTAAATGAAAATTGTAATATCACCAGCAAAATCCTTGGATTTCGAAAGTAAGTTGCCCACGACAAAGTATACACAACCTATTTTTTTAAAGGAATCGGAGCAACTAAATAAAGTTTTGGCGCGCAAAAGCCCGAAATCTTTGTCGAAGTTAATGGGGATTTCACACAATTTAGGTGAACTTAATTGGAAACGCAATCAAGAATTTGCTACTCCTTTTACGGCCGAAAATGCACGCCCAGCCGTTTATGCCTTTAACGGGGATGTTTATCAAGGTTTGGATGCAACCACCATACCTGAAAATAAATTGGATAATCTACAGGATACCTTAAGAATTTTATCTGGACTTTACGGTATTTTAAAACCATTGGACCTTATACAGCCCTACCGTTTGGAAATGGGAACACAACTAAAGATCAGCAGAAAAAAAAATTTATACGAATTTTGGAAAAAGCGACTTACTGAGCAACTAAACTCGGAGTTACAAGATGATGAGCTTTTCATTAATTTGGCCAGTAATGAATACTTTGGAGCGGTTGATGAAAAGGCTTTAAAAGTACCTGTTATCACTCCTGTTTTCAAAGATTGGAAGAACGATAATTTAAAAGTGATTAGCTTCTTTGCCAAGAAAGCCAGAGGTTCCATGGTGCGTTATATTTTGGATACCGATGCAAAAACTTTGGAAGATATTAAAGGTTTTAATTTGGATGGATATACTTTTAGTGAAGCCCATACCCTAAGGAAAAACCAGCCGGTTTTTGTTCGATAGAATATTTTTCACATGCAACCGTTTAACTAGTATAGCATCTTATAAAAAAACGAAGTTATGCAAAGAGTTTTATTTGTTTCCTTGATAACATTAATACTATGTTTCAGTTGCAGCGATAGGGATGATGATATTGACGCCGTAAACATTAGAATTAAAAATGTAAGCAATATTCCCTACAATAGTGTACAGGTTGGAGGGGAAGAAACGGTGCACATGGATATAGCTTCTGGAGACTTTTCAGATTACCTAGAATATGAAGTTGCGTATACCTATGCCTATATTAGGGTAGAAGCCGAGGAAACTTATATTTTACAGCCTATAGATTTCGTTGGCGAAACACCTTTGTCCATTGGTTTTTATACCTACGAACTAAATATTAATGAAGAAGGTCAAATAGAATTGAATTTTGTGGTGGACTAAACCTTTTTAGCTTTCTTAACACTTGTTTTTTTAGCACTTGCTTTTTTAACAGTAGTTTTTTTAGCAGTTGCTTTTTTAGTAACAACAATTGTTTTTTTTATTTTTCTAGGTCTTCTGGCTCCGTAGGATTTGTTGGTAATTTTACCCCGTTTTGACTTTATATCACCTTTTCCCATAGTTTCTACTTGTTTAATATTCTAAAAATAGGGCTTTATATAATGAAAGTCAAATTCCTTTAATTACAATTTTGTCTTTGTAACCAAGATTTGAGGTTCCTAAAATGGATTTTTGGACGGGAATTCAATTTTATTGATTTATTGGTTGAAAAGAACAATGAATGATATCATATTGTAACAAAATATCCAAAATTTATAGTTTTATCATATTGCTAACCTTGCCCAAAAATAGTAAGTTTGCCTCATAAAAAATGTAATTTTTTTAACGTATATTTTAAGTGTAGAATTGGAATTTGTTTAAGGTAGGGATTTATGAAAATTAAAAAGGTTTTAGTAGCTAACAGGGGAGAGATTGCCATACGTATCTTTAGGGCCTGTGTAGAGATTGGTATTAAAACGGTGGGTATCTATACCTATGAGGACCGCTATTCCCTACATCGGTACAAGGCTGATGAATGTTATCAAATTGGAGAGGACAATGAGCCCTTAAAACCGTATTTGGATATAGATGCTATTATAAAAGTAGCTAAGGACAATGATGTGGATGCCATTCATCCCGGATATGGATTTTTATCCGAAAATGCCAAATTTGCAGAAAAATGCGAGGAGAACGGAATTATATTCGTAGGACCCAAAGTATCTGTATTAAAGGCCTTGGGAGATAAAATCACGGCCAAGGAAGTGGCCGTCGCGAACAATATTCCTGTCATACAAAGTAGCGAAAAAGACCTTACCGATATTAAAGTTGCGGTTACCGAAGCAGCCAGAATTGGCTATCCTGTTATGTTGAAGGCGGCATCAGGAGGAGGTGGTCGAGGAATGAGGGTGATAAGAACTGAAGACGAACTTAAAAAAGGATTTCCAGAGGCTAGACGTGAATCTTTGAACGCTTTTGGTGATGATACTGTTTTTTTGGAAAAATTCGTTGAGAACCCGAAACATATTGAAATACAGATCGTTGCTGATGTACATGGAAATATAGTCCACTTGTACGAACGTGATTGCTCGGTACAACGACGCTATCAAAAAGTAATAGAGTTTGCACCGTCCATAGGTTTACCACAAGAGACTAAGGATCACCTTTATAAATATGCCATAGATATTTGTAAGGCAGTAGATTACAATAATATTGGTACAGTTGAGTTTTTGGTTGATGACGATGGAAGTATTTATTTTATTGAGGTAAACCCAAGAATACAGGTCGAGCATACTGTGACCGAAATGATTACCAATATTGACTTGGTAAAAACACAGTTATTCATTGCGGGCGGGTATAAACTCTCTGATAAACAGATAAAGATACAAGATCAAGAATCCGTAATTATAACTGGTTATGCTTTGCAGTGTAGGATTACTACCGAAAACCCCTCCAATGATTTTAAACCAGATTATGGGGTTGTCACCACCTATAGAAGTGCTTCAGGTTTCGGTATTCGATTGGATGCCGGTAGTATCTACCAAGGGGTGCGTATTTCTCCATTTTTTGATTCCATGTTGGTAAAAGTTTCGGCAATCAGCAGGACGTTGGATGGTTCCTGTAGAAAAATGCGAAGGGCCTTGGCAGAGTTCCGAATAAGGGGCGTGGATACCAATATGGCTTTCTTGGATAACATTTTAAAACACCCCACTTTTCGCGAAGGAAAGGTTACTGTGAATTTTATAAATAACGAACCTCGTTTGTTTGAATTTGTGGAGCCTAGAAACCGTGCGAACAAACTGGTAGAATATCTAGGGGAAACTATTGTGAATGGTAATCCTGATGTTAAAAAAGTAAATCCCAATCATGTTTTTTCCAAGCCTAAAGTGCCTTCTTTTTCGAAAATGGAAGGCTATCCCAAGGGGACCAAGGATTTGCTCACAGATCTTGGACCTGACGGATTTTCGACATGGTTAAAAAATGAAAAGAAGGTGCATTTTACCGATACCACCATGCGGGATGCACATCAGAGTCTTTTGGCAACCCGTATGCGAACCACAGATATGCTCAAGGTTGCGGAAGGTTACGCCAAGAACCATCCGGAGATTTTTAGTATGGAAGTTTGGGGAGGAGCCACTTTTGACGTCTGCTTGCGCTTCTTGCAAGAAAACCCAAGGGAACGCTTGGCACTTTTACATAAAGCCATGCCAAATGTACTTTTACAGATGTTGATCAGGGGCTCAAATGGTGTTGGATATACCGCGTATCCAGATAATTTAATAGAGAAATTTGTGGAACAGTCATGGGAGACCGGAGTAGATGTGTTCCGAATTTTTGATTCCCTTAACTGGATGAAGTCTATCGCACCCTGTATTGAGTATGTACGTACAAAAACAGGAGGATTGGCCGAAGGTTCTATTTGCTATACCGGTGATATACTGGACCCATCCAAGACAAAGTATGATTTAAAATATTACGTGCAATTGGCTAAGGATATAGAGAATGCCGGTGCTCATATTTTAGGGGTAAAGGATATGGCTGGATTGCTAAAACCTTATGCCGCCTATGAACTGATCTCGGCATTGAAATCGGAAATTAATATTCCAATCCATCTGCATACCCACGATACTTCTTCGACTCAGGCAGGAATGTACCTTAAAGCGGTGGAAGCTGGGGTAGACGTAGTAGATGTGGCCTTGGGTGGACTATCGGGCCTAACTTCACAGCCCAATTTTAATTCTGTTATGGAAATGTTGCGTTTTCATGAGCGTGAAAATTTGTTGAATACCGACAAATTAGCGGAATATTCCAATTATTGGGAAACGGTTCGTAATTACTACTACACATTTGAATCGGGCTTAAAATCAGGGTCAGGTGAAGTGTATTATCATGAGATTCCTGGAGGACAGTATTCCAACCTTAAAGGACAGGCCATTGCTTTGGGATTAGAGGACAAATTTCCGGAAGTAACCAAGATGTATGGGGAGGTAAATGACCTATTTGGTGATATTATCAAGGTAACTCCCAGTTCTAAGGTGGTTGGCGATATGGCGCAATACATGATTAGCAATGGTCTAAGTATACAGGACGTTTTGGAGAAGGGCGATACAATCTCATTTCCCCAGTCAGTTATAAGTTTTTTTAGAGGTGATCTGGGCCAACCAGTAGGCGGTTTTCCAAAAAAGCTACAGAAAATAATATTAAAGGATGAGGAGCCTTACAAAGAAAGGCCAAATGCACATCTTGAGCCTATAGATTTTGAGGGGGAATTTAAATCCTTCCAAAGAAAGTTCATAAAGGGAATGGGACGTGAACTACATCTGACCGATTTCCTCTCCTTTAAATTGTATCCCAAAGTTTTTACAGATGCCTATAACAAGCATGTGAAATATGGCAAAGTAATGAACATCCCAACAAAGAATTTCTTTTATGGTATGGAAGTGGGGGAAGAAATCATGGTGGAACTGGATCGTGGAAAAAACATATTGGTATCCCTAATGCTCAAAGGCGAGCCGGATGAAGCTGGTAATGTGAGTATCTTTTTCAAAATAAATGGACAATTACGAAATGTGCTGATAAAAGATAACTCTGTAACCGCAGTAAAGGAAGAGAATGTAAAAGCCGATCCGGCCAATCCAAAACAAATTGGAGCACCATTACAGGGGCTATTATCAAATGTACTGGTTAAAAAGGGGCAGGAAGTGAAGAAGAACCAACCCCTGTTTATTATAGAAGCTATGAAAATGGAGACAACTGTTACGGCAACAGAAGAAGGAGTAGTGGATAAAATTCAGCTGGAGAGCGGCGCATTGGTGAATTCAGATGATCTTGTTTTGGCATTAAAATAGATTTGACAGCAAAAGCATTTGTACATACACACCCTTATGAACCTTTTCTTTTTAAAGAGGCCAAAAAACTGATTGTAGGCACATTACCTCCACCCCGTTTTACCACTGGTGATCTAAAGGAAGGGGATATTGATTTTTGCTATGGAAGCCGGGATGGGCAGTTTTGGCGAATTTTGGATGAAATCTTTGATTTGGGCTTGAAATTCGAAACCACAGAGGAAGCTATACAGCAACGAAAGGACTTTTTGCGTAGGAGAAAAATTGGCATATGTGATATTGTGGCCACTGCAGAACGACAAAAGATTGATGCATCGGACTTGGGCATGCAACACGTAAAACTCCGAAATCTGATTGCATATTTGCAACAATATCCCAACGTAGATACCCTATTGTTTACTGGGGGCAATAGCAAAAACGGACCAGAATATTTTTTCAGGCAACTAATAAAAGAACACCAATTACAATTAAAATTGGTGTCCAATATTGTTCCCCGAATCCACGAATTTTTGTTGCCTACAGCAAATGGAGAATTACCACCGAACCGAATTATCACAACTATTTCTCTTACAGCACCATCTGGAGCTGCGAATAGGGCAATAGGTAGTTTGGAAGCTTACAAACGTCTAAAGGACCTGGATCCAAAGTTCAACACTTTTGATTTTCGGGTATTGCAGTATTCAAAATATTTTTAACCTCTTATGTATACATTTAGGAGGTATGCGTTAATATTGATTTTATTTCAAGAGGGATTTATAGATCACAAATAGTATAAAAGAAGGATGCTGTTTTCTTACTGTAATATATATTAACCACCTACACTAAATTTAAGTTTGATTTAGGAATTTTCCTGCTCGAATTACCAGTGTATTCCTAAAATAAAAAATTTATTAGTTTTGTTTAACCTTTCTTACAAAACATAATATGCTTTACCATCTTACTTATCGTTCTGAGGCTGTCCCCGACCTTTCGGATAAAGAACTTGAAGATATTCTTATTACGGCAAGAAACTTTAATTCACAGCATGATATTACCGGATGCCTTTTATACAACAAGGGTTTTTTTATTCAGTTGTTTGAGGGAAGAAAA
>CAXMOE010000060.1:11739-13693 GCA_964194835.1 uncultured Flavobacteriaceae bacterium
GAAGAAAAGAAGAAGTGAAAGAATTAATTGACAAAATTGAGTTGGATAGGAGGCACAGGAATTTAGATGTACTAAGTGAAGGAGAATCCGAGAAAAGGGTTTTTGCAGATTGGGCAATGGCCAATTACAAAACTTCCGGAAATATTGAAGGAACTACAGAAATAGAAGTGAATCAAACCATGTCTGAAATTACCAATTCTTCATCAAAAGAAAACTTCACCTTAAAAGTATTTTGGTATAATGTGCATAGTTTAATGACGGAGAAGGGTTTTTATAAGAATTAAAAATTCAATAGCAGTCCAGGACAAAATGTTATCCAAGCGCAGCTTTACCACTAACCAATTATTCTAAATTACTACTTAAAATACCATAGAATGTTTGGATCCCATAGGCTATTTGCCCTATTCTTAAGTTTTCATTGGGACTGTGTTGGTTATTGTCGGGATTGACCATAGGAACAATAAATGCGGGAATCTTTAACTCGTTAATAAATGGTGCAATGGGGACCGTTCCACCCATGATTCGAATTTGTACGACATCCTGTTCAAATGTAGTTTTTAAGGTATTGGCCAAAAACTCCCCATAGGAATTATCCAGATCTGTTCGAAAAGCATCTGTAACGGTTCCTTCTGTAATAGTAATTATATGATCATGGGCCAGGCGTTCTTCCTTGGTGGGGACATTGTCTGTTATATAAAAACCTTGCTTCTGAATATGTTTTTTTATCAAAGTTTTTAATCGGTTACCATCCGATTCTGGTACCAAACGGATATCAATTTCCGCAGTGGCACTTTCGGGAACTATGGTGCGTGCTTTTTTGCCTATCCATCCAGAACCCAACCCTCTAATATTTAAAGAAGGATATTGTAAAGCTTCCTGGTAAAAACTACCTACTTTTTCAGATGATTTTATCTGTAGGTTTTCTTTTATGGTAGCTTCATTGTCGGGAACACTTTTTAACACTGCCATGGTATTTTCATCTATTGTAATTCCATCGTAATATCCATCAATTGCGACCTTTCCATCTTTGTCCTTCATGCTAGCCAGGATTTGTGCCAATTGAAAACCTGGATTTGGGGCATAGTTTCCATAATGACCACTATGCTGAGGTTTTATAGGGCCATATGTGGTTAATGACAAGGATGTAACGCCCCTGCAACCATAAATCATGGTAGGTTTTCCAGAGATATGTACAGGACCATCGGTAATCACCAAAAAATCGGCCTCTAACAAATCCCTAAACTCCTTTACTGCCTTTGGCAACGGTTTACTGCTCTTTTCTTCTTCGCTATCCAATATTACCTTAACATTGAAAGGAATGGATTGGTTGTTCTTTTTTAACAAGTCTATGGCGTTTAAAAACATTACAATCGGCCCTTTATCATCTGAGGTAGAACGACCAAACAACCGCCAATCATAATTAATATCTTCATTAAGGTCATCAAAGGAATGATTTGTCCACCCTTCCCCTTCAGGAGCTTTCAAAACGACTCCATAAGGATTGCTCTGGTCCCATTTGGATGGATCCACTGATTGTCCATCAAAATGCATATAGAACAATATAGTTGGCTTACTATCTTCCATAGGTAAAGCCGCGAAGAATAGGGATTCACCCTCAGTGGGCAAAACGGAACTATTAAAACCTCTTTCATTGAATTTTTTGGTAAGCCAAGTAAGATTTCTATTGATATCCGCATGCTCTAAAGCATCATTGGGAATTGATACAAAATCACGGATTTCATCAATACTATGCCGAACCTGAGATTTTAGGTGTGTTTCATCTTGCGCAAAATTGCTGTATGAGATTAGAATCAGGAAAAGGGTAGTTAATTTTTTCATGGAATATTTTCGTAAATAGAAGTTTTAAATGTAGCGAATTCGTTTAAAAGTTTGTTATATTTTTTGATCTTATTAGTCTTAATATTATCAAACGAACCAGGAGGAAGAATGGAAA
>CAXMOE010000061.1:0-431 GCA_964194835.1 uncultured Flavobacteriaceae bacterium
AGTTTTTTTCCAACGCCAAAGAAGAACGGTTTACAAAGCAGGTTCCACTAAAACCTAGAAATAACTACTATAAGTGGATTTCCGTTGCTGCAGTGGCAGTGCTAGTATTTGGCATTTATTTTGGTAATAGTTACCAAGAACAACAAGAGGCGGAATATGCATATAACGAAACAAAAAAAGCATTGAGCCTATTGGCTGACAATTTTGGTCGTGGGACCGAGAAAGTGGCCTATTTAAATGAATTTGAACAAACAAAACAAAAAATTTACAACAACAATTAAAATTTAAGATCATGAAAAATATTATTGTAATATTATTAATCGCTATTATACCATTGACAGGCTTTTCCCAATCTATGTTTGATAAGTACGAAGACTTGGACAACGTTAGTACGGTGGTAGTAAATCAAAGTATGTTCAGACTTCTGAGCA
>CAXMOE010000061.1:441-5531 GCA_964194835.1 uncultured Flavobacteriaceae bacterium
ATGTAGAAGACCAGGATACCAAGGATTTTATGGATATTGCCCAGAGCCTTAAAAACTTAAAGGTTTTTATTACTGAGGATAAGGGAATTTCAGAGGATATGAAAGGTTCTGTGAATAAATACCTAAAATCTTCATCTATGGAAGAATTGATGCGGGTTAAGGACAAAGATGCCAATGTTAAATTTTATATTAAAACTGGAAAAGACGAGGATCATGTAGAAGAGTTGTTGATGTTCGTTACTGGAATAAGTGAAATTGAGGCCAATGGCAGAAAAGTTGAAACCGTCTTACTTTCTTTGACCGGGGATATTGATCTAAACAAGATCAACTCGCTAACGAAAAAAATGAATCTCCCGGAAGAGTTGAACAAAGCGGGAAAAAACAACTAATATAATATGAGCCCGGTAGGTTGGAAATAATTAGTTACTTCCAACCTTAAAGGTGATATATGACCATTAAATCAATAAATCATAACAGAAGATGAAAACAAAAATAAAAATTATGGCTTTGGCATTAGTGTCTATATTGGCACTAGCTGCATGTAATTCGTCCCAAAGTCTACAGGAATATTTCGTAGAAAGTTCAGAGAATCCAAACTTTATATCATTGGATGTTCCCACAAGCATTTTAAATTTGGAAAATGCCGATTTGACCGAGGGTCAAAGAGAGGCTTTGAAGTCCTTGAAAAAATTAAATGTGTTGGCTTTTAGGAAGACAACCGAGAATGCGGCAGAATATAAAATTGAAAAAAGTAATGTTAAGGACATTCTAAAGAACGATAAGTTTGTGGAACTCATGAAATTAAATTCCAGTTACGGCCAAGGAGTCATTAAATACCTGGGCGATGAAGATGCAATAGATGAAGTTATAATTTATGGAAATAGCGATGATAAAGGTTTTGCATTAATACGTGTTCTTGGGGATGATATGAATCCGGCGCATTTGGTGAAACTTATACAGGCCATGCAAAAATCGGATTACAAAGGAGAAGGACTTGGAGATATAGGCAAGTTTTTGAAAGGCTAATAAAAAGCTCGAAAAATATATAAAAAAGTTCCTGTTTTGGCTGTATTCCAAAACAGGAACTTTATGTTTAAAAGGATAGCTTAAATTTTTGAATTACACCTAAATACCGGTATAGTTACTAGGACTAATAGCCTTTAATTCATTTTTAATAGCCTCTGAAACTTCTAACGTATCAATAAAACTCGCCATGGACTGTTGTGTTATTTTTTCATTGGTACGGGTCAAACCTTTCAAAGCTTCATAGGGATTTGGATATCCTTCACGTCTAAGTATGGTCTGTATAGCCTCCGCGACTACTGCCCAATTATTATCCAGATCAAGTTCAAACTTCTCTTTGTTCAATAATAACTTGTTCAATCCTTTTAGAGTGGATTGAAAGGCAATGATGGTATGGGCAAAAGGTACCCCGGCATTTCTGAGTACAGTACTGTCGGTTAAATCGCGTTGTAGTCTAGAAATGGGAAGTTTTGCAGCCATATGTTCAAAGAGCGCATTGGCAATACCCAAATTTCCTTCGGCATTTTCAAAATCGATCGGGTTTACCTTGTGTGGCATGGCCGAAGAACCTACTTCTCCCTTTTTAATTTTTTGTTTAAAGTAATCCATGGATACATAGGTCCAAAAATCCCTGTCTAGATCAGTGACAATGGTATTTATTCTTTTTAGGGCATCGAACAACGCAGCCATATGATCATAATGTTCTATCTGGGTTGTTGGGAAGGAATGATGCAATCCCAAAGTTGATTGAACAAATTTTTGTCCAAATGCCCTCCAATCCGTATTGGGATAAGCCACTTTATGAGCATTATAATTTCCGGTGGCACCCCCAAATTTAGCGGCACATGGAATATCGTTCAATAAATTGAACTGTTCTTTTAGCCGTACTACAAAAACTTCAATTTCTTTTCCCAATCGGGTAGGGGAAGCAGGCTGTCCGTGGGTACGAGCCAACATGGGTACAGCTTCCCATTTAGTGGCTAATTCCTTCAATTTATTTAGAAGATCCAAATAATTTGGAACATATACTTCATTTATTGCTTCTTTTATGGAAAGAGGGATCGCCGTATTGTTGATGTCCTGTGAGGTTAACCCAAAATGGATAAATTCCTTAAACGATTCCAACCCAAGTTTATCGAACTCCTTTTTAATAAAATATTCAACCGCTTTTACATCATGATTGGTGATTTTTTCAATATCCTTAATGGCCTGTGCATCATCCGAACTGAAATTTTTATAAATATTTCTAAGAGCATCAAATTTTGATGCATCAAAGGACCTAAGCTGCTCAAGGGGAATTTCACATAAAGCGATAAAATACTCAATTTCGACCCTAACCCGATATTTAATCAAGGCTTCTTCCGAAAAATATAAGGCCAAGGCACCCGTTTTATCTCTGTAACGTCCATCGATGGGAGATATAGCGTTTAATTTATGTAATGACATTTAGTAAGGAATTGAATTTTTAGCAAGGGACAAAGATAGCTATTAGTTGAGGAGTTTAAAAGGTTTGCAATGGTTAATGGTTTTAATTGTTAGCTGGTTTGGAATATGTTACGCTTGTTTATTCATTTTGGCCAATGTCATTCTTGTACGTGCCTTAAATGCTGCACTCCCCTCGGCATAATCCTGTTCCAAAATCATTCGAAGCTCTGGGTGTATCCAGTTGAACGTACGTCCCAATAAACACAAACTGCTCATGGAATATACTTTTACGGCTACCTTATGTTGGCCTATAAGCCAATCAAAGCAGGCTGTTGCTATCTGTTCCAAATGATGTTCTTTCAATACCTTTTGGGACGTGTTCATAGTTTTTGAATAGTATGCTATAACCAGATATTCACATATTTTCGCCATCGGACGTACGGCAGAGTCCAAACGGACCAATCCAATTGTTGCAACGAATTTGTCTAAAAAAGGAAAAATATAATTCAGTTGTTCATTAGTCACGAACTCCAGTACCCAAGCTGCTTTACAGGAAATGGGGTCGTTAACCTCGGATATAATTTCCAATAAAGGCAATATCAAATTTGGATTTTTAAGCACCAGGTCAGACATTTCTTTTCGTTTTTGCCTGGAGTGGTTTACATAATTTAAAGATTGATATAATTCAATTTTGGTCACAAAAAATGTATTTTTATAAATAAAAAATTTGAGGAATGAAATTAGCAAAAAAAATTATATTGGCGTTTCTGATTGTGGTAATTGCAATGCAATTTTATAGACCTGAAAAGAACATTACAAGTGGTGATCATACTGCTGTTTTTCTTGCAGAGACCAATCCTCCACAGCGAGTAAAGGCGGTATTGGAAGAAACCTGTTATGATTGCCATAGTAACAACACCATTTACCCTTGGTATAACAATATTGCTCCAGTTTCCTATTGGATGGCTAACCATGTCAAGGACGGCAAAAAACATTTAAACTTTTCGGACTGGAAAAACTATTCCTCGAAAAAGAAAGATCATAAATTGGAGGAACTAGTAGAGGAGATCGAAAATAGAAATATGCCTTTAAAGGAATATACATGGACCCATGAGACTTCAAGGCTTACCTCTGCACAAAGGGAGTTAATTATGGAATGGGCCAAAAGAACTAGAGCTCTTTATCAATTAGGTCAGCAACCAGAATAGGCACGCCTATGGCAGCAGTATTTTGGATGATGGATAAATTTTCAAAATCTGACTGAAGTACGTTGGGTTTAGGGTCAATAAAATAAATAGGGGTTGTAACTGGTGCATAATTTACCAAGCTTGCGGCAGGGTAAACTTGCATTGAAGTACCTACGATAATCAGTAGATCGGCTGATTGGGTAATTTCTATCGCATTTTCCAATAATGGTACTTCTTCGCCAAACCAAACTATGTGGGGCCTTAATTGAGATCCATCTGTACAGAAATCTCCGAGAATAAGGTCCGTTTTCCAGTCCAAAACTAAGTTTTGATTGGTTGTGCTACGTACTTTGAGCAGTTCCCCATGTAAATGTACTATATGCGAACTTCCAGCACGTTCATGTAAATCGTCCACATTTTGGGTAATGACAGTAACATCAAAATATTTTTCCAACTCAACCAAAGCCAAATGGGCCTTATTTGGGAGAACTGCCAATAACTGTTTCCTTCTCTGATTGTAAAAATCCAGGACCATAGCCGGGTTTTTAGCAAATCCAATTGGGGAGGCCACCTCCATAACGTTATGCCCTTCCCATAATCCATCAGCATCGCGGAAGGTCTTGAGACCACTTTCAGCGCTGACACCGGCTCCTGTTAGGACTACTATTTTTTGTTTCATAACCAAAGAAATGTACTATTATAAATATACGTTTTTCCTTTTTCATTATATTTAGATATATGATTGATCAAAGACTATTAACCTATTTGGAAGGGTTTGTCACTCCGGAGCGCAAAGATCGATTTTTGCAGGTACTCGAAGAACGGACCAAGTATGTCACCGTGGCCGTCGAAGATGTATTTCAATTACACAATACAAGTGCGGTTATACGAAGCTGTGAGGTTTTTGGAATACAAGAAGCACATCTTATAGAGGGTAGATTTGGTAAAAGACTCGATAAAAATATAGCTATGGGTGCTCAGCAATGGATAGATATTTATCACCACGGAAATGCTGCAGATTGCTTAAAAAGCTTAAAAAGTTCAGGATATAAGATTATTGCCACTACGCCTAACAATGACTCTTGCTTATTGAACGATTTTAAAATTACCGATAAAATAGCCCTGTTCTTTGGCACTGAAAAGGAAGGCCTTAGCCAAGAGGTTATGGAACAGGCCGATGGCTTTCTGAAAATCCCCATGGTGGGATTTACCGAAAGTTTAAATGTTTCGGTCTCGGCCGCAATTATTTTACAAACCCTTACGACAAGGTTAAAAAAAGAAAATATAGCATGGGAATTGACTGAAAACGAAAAATTGGAAAAAAGAATGGATTGGGCCAAAAAATCCATTAAAAGTATAGATGCAATTTTAGAAAGATATTTCAAAATTGATTAAATTTTAGTACTTTTAAGTACAACCAATTGATATACACATGACTACGCTTCTCTACATCTT
>CAXMOE010000061.1:5541-13598 GCA_964194835.1 uncultured Flavobacteriaceae bacterium
GTTGATAGCTCCTAAAAATTATAACATTTTTAGAACTGTTGAAATCTCTAGGACTAAAGCCGAGGTTTTTGAATACTTAAAGTATTTAAAAAAACAACAAGAATGGTCACCTTGGGAAAAGAAGGATCCGAATATGGAGAAAAAGTTCACCGGTACCGATGGTGAGGTAGGCGCCATAAGTTATTGGAAAGGCAATAAGGATGTTGGTGAAGGTGAACAGGAGATAACAAAAATAATTGAGGGCGAAAGGGTAGAAGGGGAGCTCCGTTTTCTTAAGCCATTTAAATCCACTTCGGACTGTTATCTAAATGTCGAAGAGGTTTCTGCCGGAAAAACAAAGGTTACTTGGGGGTTCTCCGGAAAGAATAAGTTTCCAATCAGTATTATGATGCTATTTATGAACATGGATAAAGCAGTAGGAAAGGATTTTGAGGAAGGATTACAAGATTTAAAATCAGCTTTGGAAAATACATAAGGATGGAAAGAAATATGATAGGCTGGTTCGAAATTCCGGTGTTGGACATGGAACGCGCAAAATTGTTTTACGATATCGTTTTTAATATATCTATCTACATCCATGATCTAGGAGGATTAATCATGGGATGGTTTCCCGATGCACCTGGCAAGTCAGGGGCATCCGGCTCTTTGGTAAAACATGGGATGTATGCCCCAAGTGTTACCGATGGGCCTTTGATCTATTTTTCGTGTGAGGATGTAAATGAACAGCTAAGCAGAGTTGAAACTGCAGGAGGTGAAATATTAAAACAAAAAACAGAAATTGGGAACGGCCATGGCTTTATGGCGCTTTTGAAAGATACAGAAGGGAATCGAATTGCTTTGCATTCGCAGCAATGATTTTACTGTGCCAATTCCAATAGGGCCACAGTATTATCGTTTTCCAACATTACTTTCCCCTTGTTCACAATTACCTCAGTATCAGAATAGGTATCATATAGTTTTGTACCATCACCAAAAAAACCTTTGACCCAAAGCGACTTTTTTCCTTTTGGTAAATCTAATCCAACTACAACCTTGTCCTTAAAGTCTTCAATATTATATGTTCTACTGAAAACATACGGTTTTTTGGCAAGCCGCTTATGTTTGCCCGCCCCAATTGCTGGATGATTGGCCCTGAATTTCCCTAATTTTTGCCAGTGTTCAAGGATATTTGCTTTTTCAGGAATGCTGTCCAGTTCCTCCCAATTCATAAAAGAACGTAAGGTGGCATCACCTACGGTTCCCTCAATGGTCAGATTTCTAGCAGTTTCATCACCATAGTAAATTTGTGATGCACCTGGCGTAAGCAATAGCACATTTGCTGCGTGGTATGGCCTTTTCCGCTCTTTATCGAAGGGTGTAGAATCGTCATGCGACGTTAAATAGTTCAATACACTTTTCCCTTTAAACTTGGAATTTAACAGATCATTGTATTTTTTAAAAATCGTCTCATAATTCTTTTCGGCATCGGTTTTCAGTTCAAAATTTATGAGGCTTTTAAAACCGTAATCAAAATAATCAACTTTTTTATCTCCAAAATCAAAGGTCCTACCACCAGATATGCCATAATCATACACCTCACCTACCATGAAAAAGGGATTGTCATCCAATATATCATTAGGATGTTTCTTTTTCCATGTTTCAAACGCATAAGAAGCCTCTGTATATAGTTCTGCCCATGTTTGTTCATTGGCGTGTTTCACAGTGTCGACCCTAAAACCATCGATTCCCAAATCGTTTACATAGTCTGTAAGCCATTTAATGATATAGAATCTAGGAGCCCTTGGATATCCGGTGCGCTCAAAAAATAATTGAAGTTCATCGAGTTCAGCACTTAATCTGCCTTCCTCTTTCCATTTTGCCAATAGAGAATCGGGTAATTCGACGGCCACATCCGTATCCGTATAAATATCAGGAAGATTGTCTACAAGGACACAACTTGTGGTGTTTTCATAAGTAGTAAATTCACAAACGGGTTCTGTTCGAACCCACTCTGAAGGCCATACAGGATCCTTTTCAGTGCCTGGTCCAGTATGGTTGACTACCACATCGAGTAGGATTCTGATTCCGTGATCATGTGCAGTCTTCACTAGGTTTTCAAGATCTTTTCGATTGCCAAAGTTCGGGTCTAGGGCAGTCCAGTCTTTAGCCCAGTAACCGTGATACCCATAACTGTTTCCAGTTCCTTCATTGGTTCCACCATGAATTTGTTCCACCACTGGGGTAAACCACAAGGCGTTGACCCCTAATTCGCTAAAATATCCCTTTTGTATTTTTTTTGTAATTCCTTCCAAATCTCCGCCCATGAAACCTCTTAATACCCCAGTTTCATCATTTCTATCAAAATTTACATCATTTTCGGGGTTGCCATTTTCAAAGCGGTCTGTCATTAAAAAATAGATGTTGGCACCTTCCCAGACAAAAGGCACTTGCTTTTTGGGTTCAGGGATCGTATCAATTAGTGCAAGCGGTTCATTTGCGGATTCTTTCTTTTCCGACTTACACGCAAAAAAAAGCGTGAAAATTGCTACAGCAATCAACAGTTTTTTCATCTTCATCAATTTTGGTTAAAGCTATAAAATGATAGCGGAAAAATAAAATTTATTTCATTGGAATATGCGTTGTTCAGCGAAAACACGCATATGCATTTTATTTAGAAGAGGGTTATTGACAGTAATCTTTGTTTTGTTCTTACCGCAATAAGAAAACACTAATTTAAGGAAGGGATTATTTTTTGCGATTCAAAACTTTAAAATCTTCATAACAGCTGCTGATTGCATCCAATATTTGAAGATCGTTTGCAGTGGTGATAAAACGTTTTGAATAGTTGCAATTATTTAGGATATCTTCGACATCAACTTTTTCCAATTGTAACAATTCCGTAAGTGTTTCCCGGTCGAACTTGGAAGCTAGAAGATTTCTGATTTCATCATCTTCCTTTATTTTCCTAAGTTTTCGCATTTGATTGGGTTTTTTCCCAAACAGGTTTCTCAATAGATCGGCAGGATTCAGAATTGCTCCCAATACCTTGGTCACGGCACTAGGACTTTTATTTCCTGCTTCGTACCCTCTGGGCAGTCCTGATATACTATATTGATAAGCCGTGTTAATAGGTAAGTTCTTTACGTCAATTTCGAGATAGCCCGTAAGTTGATAAGGTTTTACGATGACCTCCTCAAGAGCATAGGCGAGCTCAGTCAATCCTATTTTGGTGTTCATAAATTTGAACATATCATTTGTGACCCTGACTTTTTGGGATTTAAATCCTAAAAAGGAAAAATACAAGGTATCATTTACAGCAGCCTGGATCGAAAATTCTCCTTTGTTATTGGTGATGGCTCCAATAACCTTATTAAGATTTACCACATGCACACTCTCCATGGGGAAGTCCGTCTGGGCATTTATAACAATGGCGTTAATTTTTTCATTTTTGTCACTCTCTTCATTTTCTTGGGAAAAACCAATGAAACCCACGAGGGCGAAACACAACACTATATATATCTTCATGAACTGAAATCCAATCTTAAAAATACTAAACAAAATAAAAAAACACGCCTTAGCGTGTTTTTTTAATATACAATTAACTAAAAGAAGCCATCCCTATTTTTGCTTCTGCGATTTCCGGAATTACTAGCGCTTCCTTGCGAAGAACTTCTTTCTCTTCTTTTTCCTGTACTTTTTTCATTATCCCTATTGCGACCTCTGTCTGTGTCTCCACCTCGACTTCTGTCCCTATCTCCACTTCGACTTCTGTCCCTATCTCCACTGCGACCTCTGTCTCCAAATCCACTGCGACTTCTGTCTCTTCCTCCGCGTCCTCTGTCTCTTCCTCCTCGTCCGCCGCCGCCTCCGGGGCTACTGGAAACTTCAACATTTACAAACCTTCCATCTACCTTAAACTCAGTGAACGTACGTAATATTTGTTCTGTAACCTCGGCATCGGTGTTAAAGAAAGAAAAACTTTCCTTAACATCTACCTTATAAATAGCGTCCTTTCCTAAATCTAGCGTGTCTTTAAGGAAATCTTTTAATGACATCCAATCATATCCATCCTTTTCACCCACATTGATGAAATAACGTACCGAACCATTCGTTGGTATTTCACCTCGGCTTTCCCTTCTTTCTCCACGTTCACGGGAATCGGTGGTGTTAAGATCCTTGGTCTTGTTGTAGTAATTATAAAATCGGGTGAATTCTACCGAAATTATCTTTTTTATGAGTTCTTCACGGTCAATTCCCTGAAATACATCGTTTATAGCCGGTAAATAGTTCTCTACCTCGCTATTGATTTCAGTATCCTTTATTTTATTGGCCAAGTGATACAACTGTATTTCGCAAATCTCCATCCCGGTAGGGATTTTCTTGGAAATGAATTTTTGTTTTATTTTGTTCTCAATGGCCTTGATCTTACGTAATTCGCTGCGGGTAACAATTACCATTGAAATCCCCGATTTCCCAGCTCTTCCGGTACGGCCACTACGATGCGTATAGGTTTCTATTTCGTCGGGTAATTGGTAATTAATAACATGGGTAATATCTACAACATCAATCCCACGGGCCGCAACATCTGTGGCAACCAACATCTGAATCTGTTTTTTACGGAAAGCATTCATGACCAAATCTCGTTGGTTCTGGCTTAAGTCACCGTGTAGGGCACCTGCATTGTATCCGTCCTCTATTAATTTTTCAGCTACTTTTTGTGTGTCACGTTTGGTTCTACAGAACACTACCGAAAATATATCAGGATTGGTATCCGCCAACCTTTTTAATGCGGGATAACGATCTCTACCTCCAACAACATAATATTCGTGTTGAACAGTGGTTGCCCCAGAATTTTTTGTACCAACTGTAATTTCTTTGGGGTCATGCATAAATTTTTTGGCAATGATAGATACTTCCTTAGGCATGGTGGCAGAAAAAAGCCACGTAGATTTCTCCTTTGGGGTATTTGATAGGATATCCTTGATATCTTCGAAAAAGCCCATATTGAGCATTTCATCGGCCTCATCAAGAATACAATAGTCTATTTTGGAAATATCGACAAGTCCACGCCCTATCATATCTTTCATTCGACCTGGTGTAGCCACAACAATCTGTGCACCACGTTTAACCTGTCTGGCTTGGTCTGTTATGCTTGCGCCTCCATAAATAGCAACTACGTTTACCCCTTTTTCATATTTGGAATAAAGTTTTAATTCATTGGTAATTTGTAGGCAGAGTTCCCTAGTAGGTGACAATATAAGTCCCTGTGTAGTTCTACTGTCCCCATTAATTTTTTGGATTAAAGGAAAACCAAAAGCAGCGGTTTTTCCAGTACCGGTTTGGGCAAGTGCGACCAAATCGATTTCATCTTCCAATAAGATTGGAATTGCTTTTTCTTGTACTTCCGAAGGGGTTTCAAAACCTAGATCGGCAATAGCATTTAATAGGGACTGCTCTAGTCCCAGTGCTTCAAATTTTGTCATAATATGTTATAGTTAATCGCAAATATGTCTGTTGCATAGAGCGATTATCCTTCTAACCTATTATACTCAGCGCAACACATGCTATACCAGCGGCGTTAATTAAAGCGGCAAAGGTAATGCTAATTATTTACATGGCAGATAGATAAGCATGATAATAGGTGATTTACTGGGCTTTTCGAGTAAGTTAACAAGAAATTATGATTCCCCTAATTTAAAAATTGATATCACTGTTTTTCGTATTTTCTAGTGCAATCTTATACCGTTGTTTTAAGATAGTCAAGTAGTTCTTGAATTGCCTTACCTCTGTGACCTATCTCATTTTTTATGGCGATAGGGAGCTCGGCAAAAGTTTTGTCATACCCGTGTGGTTTAAAAATGGGGTCATACCCAAATCCCTTTTCACCATGTTTTTCCAAAGTGATCTCGCCCTCCACAGTTCCCGTGAACAGTACTTTTTTTTGCCCCCAATTTAGGGCGATTACTGTTTTAAAACGTGCAGACCTTTTAGTATTGCCTTTTAGTTGCCCCAATATTTTGTTCATATTATCGGCGGCATTTTTTTGTTTGCCCGCGTACCGTGCAGAGTATACTCCTGGAGCTCCATCGAGAGCATCTACCATCAGACCGGTGTCATCCGCAAAACAAGAATAACCATAATGTTCTGTTACGTAATTGGCTTTTAGCATTGCATTTCCTTCCAGAGTTTCAGAAGTTTCGGGAATTTCAGATGTACAGCCAATGGAATCGAGTGTTAATAATTTGATGTGATCTGGAAGCAAGAGCTGTACTTCCTTAAATTTATTTTGATTGTGTGTAGCAAATACAAGTTCCATTATCGAGTTTAATGGCTCAAAAATAGTAATTTTATTTCCTTCTAATTTTATGGTATGAAACTAAAGATTCCACCTGCATTTGTAGTACTAAGTTTTGGATTGTTGATGTTTCTGCTTGCACGATTCTTACCAGTGGGCAGTTTTGACTTTTTTGGGCGTGAGTATCTAATTAAGGTATTGTTGGGAGCCGCTATAGGTATCGCTGTTGTTTCCATGGTGCAATTTTATCGGGCAAAGACAACAATTGATCCCTTAACACCGTCCAAAGCTTCCCAACTGGTTATCAACGGTATTTACCAATATTCACGGAACCCAATATATTTGGCCTTATTGCTTATCTTATTGGCTTGGGGACTTTGGCTGGAAAATGCTTTCAATACGATTCTGGCAGCTGGATTTGTTTACTATATGAATGCTTTTCAAATCATACCGGAAGAGCAAGCTCTTACCCAAATTTTTGGAAAGGAATACACTCGGTATTGTACTCAGGTGAGACGTTGGTTCTAAATAAGTTAAACATTTATAGAGACTCTTTCTCAATAATTTTGTATTAGCTAATTAACTTATATTTTACAATATTAGGTTATTTGCTTATAATTTTATATATTAGCATAATAGCTTATAAATCATGATTGCAATAATTACAGGTGACATCATTAATTCGGGAAATTATCAGGGATCGGAATGGATAGATATTTTGAAAAAATATTTGTCCTGCTTAGGAAATAATCCTACCGATTGGGAGATCTATAGGGGTGATGAATTTCAGGTTAGAGTAACTCCTGAAAAGGCGTTAAGAACTGCTATACATATAAAGGCCCTAATAAAATCTGTCAAGGAATTGGACGTGCGTATGGGTATTGGAATTGGTTCGGAAACCTTTATCGGCACTAGTGTAAGTCAATCGAACGGAACGGCCCATCAATATTCCGGAAGAACATTTGAAGTCTTAAAAAAGCAAAAAATATCCTTGGCAATCGCAACAGGAAATGATAGCTTTGATCGTACCCAAAACCTAATGTTTAAACTTGCCTTGCACTTTATGGATGATTGGTCTCCAGTTTCAGCTGAAATAGTGGTACTTGCGCTGGAGATGCCAAATACATCGCAACAGCAGATTTCAAAACACCTGAATATACAACAGTCTGCGGTAAGCCAACGTCAAAAAAGAGCGAGGTTGGATTTGGTAATGGAGCTAATGGAATATTATAGCCAAACTTTAAATGAAATTAACGTATGATATTGTTAACCAAACTTTTTTTGGCCCATCTCATTGGAGACTTTCTGTTGCAGCCCACACGTTGGGTAATTCATAAAGAGGCAAACAAAGCGGCTTCCAAGTACCTCTACTTTCATGTGTTACTTCATTTTCTACTGATTATGCTTCTGTTATGGGATCTGACCTATTGGAAATTGGCCTTGATTATCATGTTTTCCCACTATCTAATAGATTTGGCCAAGTTATATGCCAATCCCTTTTTTATAGACCAATTATTACACATTGCAGTGCTGTACATTTGTGCCTATTACGGGAATCTTGCGGAACACACAGTAGGATTATTTCAGCAAATGGATTGGGCACTGATCACGGCGGTGGTCTTTGTGACCTTTCCTACAGCCATTATTATGGGGAAAATGTTGGAAGGAATGTCGCAATTGATTGAGCTGGACCATAAATCGCTCCCCAATGCAGGAAAATACATTGGGATTATTGAGCGATTATTTGTATTGGTATTTATTATTTTAGGACGATGGGAGGCCA
>CAXMOE010000062.1:0-2806 GCA_964194835.1 uncultured Flavobacteriaceae bacterium
CGTAGCCTTTCTAATGAAAGACTTTGTATTTGATACAGTAATTTTTGGACCCAAGAAACCCGATTTTCCAACCTACGGTGTTTTTTGCAAACTTTCTAAATTGTTGGGTTTTAGTGAGGCCTTTTGTGGAACCGAACCCATTTTTAGGGTACAGAGCAGAGTCATGGCCGGACAGTTCTCCGCGCATATCTGGACTTCAATCTGGGCGGGGTTCATTGTAGGGTTTCCCTATATTTTATATGAAATGTGGAAGTTTGTAGGCCCGGGGCTCCGCGAAAAGGAACGGAAAAATTCGAGAGGGTTCATCTTTATTGCTTCCTTTTTATTTTTCTTGGGTGTTTTGTTCGGATACTATGTGGTTGCACCACTGTCCATTAACTTTTTGGGGAGTTATACCGTTAGTAAAGAAGTGTTCAATGATATTGATCTAAGTTCTTATATTTCTACGGTGAGAGCTTCCGTAATTGCATGTGGATTGATCTTTGAACTGCCCATTATTATCTATTTTTTGACTAAAATTGGACTGGTCACCCCAGAAATTCTAAAAAAATATCGGAAAATATCCTTGGTAGTGGTTTTGATCCTTTCTGCCGTTATAACACCACCTGATATTGCCAGCCAAATAATAGTGGCCGTGCCCATCCTAATACTATACCAGGTGAGTATTTTTATTTCTAAATATGTATTAAAAAAAGAAGCCAAACGAGTTAATAAAATTGTCAAATCAAGTAAGGGGGGTTAGGTTATATGAACCTAGTTTGATGATTGGTAATAGCATATAAATTCTGACAACTAAAGTAACAACAAGAAGGTTAAATATTCACCAATTCTTTTCCCTTAATAATTTAATGGTTTAGATTTGAACCACAGTCGTATAAAATGAAGCTTAGAGCGGAGAACATAATGAAGTCCTACCGAGGACGAAAAGTAGTAAAGGAAATTTCCCTTGAAGTTAACCAGGGAGAGATTGTTGGACTTCTTGGGCCAAATGGTGCAGGAAAGACCACTTCCTTCTACATGATTGTGGGACTCATTAAACCCAATGGTGGAAAGATTTTTCTGGATGATATGGAAATCACCAAATTCCCAATGTATAAAAGGGCTCAGAACGGTATTGGTTACTTAGCTCAGGAAGCTTCCGTATTCCGAAAGTTGAGCATAGAAAAAAATATATTGAGTGTGCTGCAACTGACCAATTTAAGCAAGAAAGAGCAGCACATGAAAATGGAGCTGCTTATTGAGGAATTCGGATTGGGACACATACGAAAAAGCAGGGGCGATTTGTTGTCTGGTGGGGAGCGCAGGCGGACAGAAATTGCCAGGGCATTGGCCACCGACCCAAAGTTTATTTTATTGGACGAACCCTTCGCGGGAGTCGACCCGGTTGCGGTAGAGGACATTCAGCGTATTGTGGCCCAGCTGAAAAATAAAAATATTGGTATTTTGATCACGGATCACAACGTTCAGGAGACTTTGGCCATAACGGAACGTTCTTACCTAATGTTCGAAGGAGGTATTTTAAAATCTGGTATTCCGGAAGTATTGGCGGAAGATGAAATGGTACGTAAAGTATATTTGGGCCAGAACTTTGAACTTCGTAAAAAGAAACTGGATTTCTAATTTTCCAACTAAAAACAAATAGCGGGGTTGCATCCTTAAACCGCCTTATTCGAAGTTAAATTGCTTACCATAGAACTTAAAATATAAAAAGCAATTATTGCAGGTACCGCCATAAACTTCATGGTCGACAAAAAAACCACGCTTACCACAATAAATATATAACGAAGCGAATTGTCCTTAAAACTGAAGTTTTTGAACTTAAAACTGAACAGTTCCAAATTTGCGTTCAATAAAAAAGAACTTAAAAACGTCATCCCGATCAAAAACCATGTATTCAGAATAATGCTATTCAAATAGTCGTTGCCGTGATATAAGACTATTAATGGAAAAGAAAGTATAAGCAATGCATTTGCCGGGGTTGGCAGGCCTATAAAAGAGGAAACCTGGCTTTCATCAATATTGAATTTTGCCAATCGGTAGGCAGAAGCCAAGGTAATCAAGAACCCAAGAAATGGGAGCAGTGCCATATTTGAACCAATTTCAACTATTTTTGTGGAAGGCAGCCCTCCAACGTTACTACCAGTTCCGGCCATGGACATATCCAACATCTGATACATTACAATCCCGGGGACCAAACCGCTGGTAATCATATCGGCCAAGGAATCCAGTTGTACTCCCAGCGCGCTCTGTACCTTTAAAACACGTGCGGCCAAACCATCGAAATAATCAAAAAATATACCCATAAAAACAAACAGGGCGGTGAGTTCCAACTGATTCAATACTGCAAAGACGGTAGCCACACAGCCACAGAATACGTTTAGCATAGTAATAAGATTGGGAATTTGTTTTTTCATTGGATGTGGTTTCCGTAAAAGTAAGATTTATTAAAAAATCCTGTTAAATTAATTCCGGTTTTTTATAATCCAATCCGTACTTAGGCTTAAATCTTTTATTTTATTCGATATTTGCCATCATGATATAATCGAGATTTCGATAGATTAACACAATGCTACTAAAAAGAGTCTTTTTCATTGTTTTGCTGGGGTATACCACATTGGTGTTTTCACAAAAAATAGAGTTGTCTCCATCGGCCCAAATAAGTCTGCTTACTTGTGGGTCGGGCAGTGAACTGTACTCCTCTTTTGGGCATAGTGCCTTTAGGGTACAGGACCCAACACGTCAAATTGATGTGGTCTACAACTACGGAACATTTAATTTCAACACCCCCAACTTTTATTTAAAATTT
>CAXMOE010000062.1:2816-7172 GCA_964194835.1 uncultured Flavobacteriaceae bacterium
TACGTGGCAAACTGCTTTACTCCCTAAGTAGGGAAGGTTTCCCTAATTTTCTTTATGATTACGAGTTGGAAAACAGATGGGTCAAAGAACAACTGTTTACCCTCACAACAGCTGAAAAAAATGAGCTGTTCCAATTTTTGGAAAACAACTATCTTCCCGAAAACAGAGATTATAAATACGATTTTTTCTATAACAACTGTTCTACCAAAATTGGCGACGTTCTCGAAGAAACTTTTGGAAAGAAGTTGGTATTTGAAGTAAATCATTTGGAAAACCAATATACTTTTAGGGAACTTATTCATCAGAACTTGGTGACCAATTCATGGGCCAGTTTTGGTATAGATTTGGCTTTGGGCTCTGTTATTGATAAAAAAGCAAGTCCGTTAGAACATCTTTTTTTACCAAATTATGTATTCCGTCAACTGAACTATAGTTCTATTGGTCAGAAATCTCTGGTACAACGGGAAAGAACTATTTTAAACACCAAAACCAAGGTCAACGACACTTATTTTTTGGCAGCTCCCATATTTTGGCTGTTACTTTTGCTCTGCTTCGTAATAATCATTACGTATATAGATTATAGAAATAAAACCCGAAGTAGGCGACTTGATTTTTTCCTGTTTTTTGTGACTGGGGCAATAGGTATTGTAATTCTTTTGCTGTGGTTTGCCACAGACCATTCAGCAACAGTGGGCAACTTTAATATTTTTTGGGCTTTTCCCGTTAACATTGTTGTCGGTTTTTACTTGCTCCGTAAAGGACAGATGCCCGATTGGTTGCGTAATTGCTTTCCTGTATTATTGGGATTATTACTAATGACCGTTGTTTTCTGGTTGCTAAAAATCCAAGTATTTTCACCTATAATCATTCCGGTATTAATAACATTGGCTATCAGGTATCTATTTTTACACCTACAGTTCCAAAAATATAATAGCAAATAAATCCAACACCTGCATGAACCTGCTCACAGTAGAAAATATATCCAAATCGTATGGAGAACTAGTATTGTTTTCCGGAATTTCCTTTGGTATCAATCAGTATCAAAAAATAGCGTTGATCGCCAAAAACGGAACTGGAAAAACGTCCATCTTAAATATGCTGTCGGGGCTGGACGTGCCAGATACTGGGAGGGTAAATTATAGAAAAGGTATTCGGGTTTCCTATTTATCCCAAGAACCAGACCTTGATCCAAGCCTGACTATTGAAGAGACGATTTTTGCCTCTGACAATGAGGTGTTAAAGATTATATCTGCCTATGAGAAAGCCTTGGCACAACCGGAAGATGCAGACGCCTATCAAAAAGCTTTTGAGGGCATGGAACGACATGGGGCCTGGGATTTTGAAACCCAGTACAAGCAAATCCTTTTTAAATTAAAACTGGAGGATCTGCATATAAAAGTTGCGACATTATCGGGGGGTCAAAAGAAAAGATTGGCCTTGGCCAATGCCTTAATCAACAAACCTGATCTGTTGATCTTGGACGAGCCTACCAACCACCTGGATTTGGAAATGATCGAATGGTTGGAGAATTACTTTGCAAAGGAGAATATTACACTATTTATGGTTACCCATGATCGTTACTTTTTGGAACGCGTCTGCAATGAAATCATAGAACTGGACAATGGCCAATTGTTTCCTTATAAGGGCAATTATTCTTATTATTTGGACAAGAAGGATGCGCGAATGGAACAAGAAGCAACAGAACAGCATAAATCCAAAATTCTTTATAAAAAAGAACTGGATTGGATGCGCATGCAACCAAAAGCAATGACAACCAAGTCCAAATCCCGGATAGAAGATTTCCATACCATCAAAGAAAAAGCGAACGAACGACGCCAACAGCATCAGGTGCAATTGGAAATTAATATGGAACGTTTGGGGAGCAAGATCCTTGAACTGCACAAAATTTCCAAATCGTATCCCGATAAACCCATACTGGACAAGTTTGAGTATAATTTCCTAAAAGGGGAGCGCATAGGTATTATAGGGAAAAACGGTACCGGGAAATCTACATTTCTAAACATCTTAACAGGAAAGGACCAGCCCGACAACGGCAAGGTAGTGGTTGGCGACACTATTAAGTTCGGATATTATACCCAAGAAGGAATTACCATAAAGCCAGGTCAGAAAGTAATAGATGTAATCCGGGATTTTGGGGATTATATTCCCTTAAAAAAAGGACGCCAAATTTCCGCACAGCAGCTGTTGGAACGCTTTCTTTTTGACAGAAAAAAACAGTACGATTTTGTAGACAAATTAAGTGGTGGGGAACGCAAAAGATTATATCTGTGCACCGTACTTATCCAAAATCCCAATTTTTTAATATTGGATGAACCCACGAACGACCTAGATATTGTTACCCTCAATGTCCTGGAGAACTTTTTGTTGGATTTTCCAGGTTGCCTTTTGGTAGTATCGCACGACCGCTATTTTATGGACAAGGTAGTAGACCATATTTTTGTGTTCAGGGGAAATACAGTGATTGAAGACTTCCCTGGAAACTACTCGGATTTCAGGGCTTATGAAGACAGTGTTATATTGGAAAACAGGGCAGTAAAAGAAAAGAATCCTGAAAAAATTGCTACCAAAAGTGCTTGGAAAAATGAGGGCAATCCTAAAAAATTCTCCTATTCGGAGCAAAAGGAATACAAGCAATTGGAAAAGGATATTCAAAAATTGGAGAAGGACAAGGAGCAGGTGCAGCGCAAGTTTATGGATGAATCACTTTCTGGGGAAGAGATTGATCGGCTTTCCGGTGAGCTCAATAAAATTATGGATACCATCAATGTTAAAACCGAGCGTTGGTTCGAGCTTTCTGCCATTTTGGAGGAATAGTACATCCTTATAGTTGCTTCTTACATGGAAAAATCAACTGAATTGTTAACCAGAGTCTATGTACCGCTACATTGCCTTTATTAAATTTCTAATAACATCCACCAACCAGCATGGGGTGCATTCCCCCTTTGTATACCATTACATTACCAATTGCTTATACAACAAACAGCGCTACAAAGTTCCTAAGCACCTAAATGTGTTGTTAAAGAGCATTGCGTATTTCAAAACCTTAAATATAGAACTTGCATCTTCCAACGATGGGGTTAAAAATCTAATTTTAAACCATTTCCCCAAGGTTGTACTGAATGGTAAACCCATAGATCTGATTTACGTGGGTGCACCCCAGCAGGATATATTCCAAAAATATTTTCAACAAAAAAATGGACTCCATAACGATTCAGTGTTTTTCATAAACGGCATTTACAAAAATAAGGGGAATACAGGGGTGTGGGAAGCCATAAAGAATTTAGAAGCGGTTACGGTGACCGTGGACATGTATTATTGCGGGTTGGTTTTCTTTAGAAAAGAGCAAGCCAAGGAACATTTTAAAATTCGGATATAATCACTTAATTTTAATGATTAATACCGTGTAGCATGAATTATATAGTTTATATCCTAGTAGCCGTTTTCGCTGTCATTTTTATTGTGACTTTTGTCAAGAACAGAAAAGGGGCCAAGAAAAGAAAATCGAGAAAATTTATGGATGGATATCATAGGAATGACGAAGAACGAAAGAATAAAACATGAAAATATACACCAAGACGGGAGATAAGGGCACCACTGCCCTATTTGGAGGAACCAGAGTTGCCAAACACCATATTCGTATTGATTGTTACGGCACCTTGGACGAATTGAATTCTTGGGTGGGGCTGATCCGTGATCAAGACATAGATGATCATTCCAAAGAGGTTTTGATATTGATCCAAGATAAATTGTTCACCGCTGGGGCCATTTTAGCAACAGATCCGGACAAGGCTATTTTAAAAAACGGCAGGGAACGACTTGATATTCCCAAAATAAACAAGGCTGATATCGAATTCCTGGAAAAGGAAATGGATATTATGAACGAATCCTTACCTCCAATTACCCATTTTATCCTTCCAGGTGGCCATACGACAGTGTCATACTGTCATATTTCCCGAACGGTATGTCGTAGAGCGGAGCGATTGGCGACCCATCTCAATGAGAATGAGCCACTTGAACCTACTATTTTCATATATTAATCGACTTTCTGACTATCTATTTGTGCTGGCACGAAAGTTGTCCAATGATTTTAAAGCGAACGAAATAAAGTGGATTCCGAACAAAAATGACTAATAAATCCGCTATTTCTTCGTTATCAAATTAATAAAGTAAAAATAATGTTCATAAAATAGTCGATTTAATTGCAAAATTACTTGGCTATTAACGTTAAAAAATTATTTTTGCAAAATATTAAAATCAAATAATTAAAATGTATTGGACATTAGAACTAGCCTCATATTTAAGTGATGCGTCCTGGCCAGCCACCAAAGACGAGTT
>CAXMOE010000062.1:7182-13582 GCA_964194835.1 uncultured Flavobacteriaceae bacterium
GAACAGGTGCCCCTTTGGAAGTTGTGGAAAACCTTCAATCTATGGAAGAGGAAGGTGGAGAGATATACG
Organism: uncultured Flavobacteriaceae bacterium; assembly: GCA_964194835.1. Classification (GTDB taxonomy): domain Bacteria; phylum Bacteroidota; class Bacteroidia; order Flavobacteriales; family Flavobacteriaceae; genus CAXMOE01. The sequence goes on from CAXMOE010000062.1 coordinate 7,252, forward strand.
AATCCATAGATGAAATTTGGCCTGACTATCCTACGGAAGAAGACTACCTTTGGAACGAGGACGAATATTAAAAATATTAACTGAATTACAACATAAAAGTCTCTTACGAGGCTTTTTTTTTACGTAATTTTGACGTTATAAAATTTAGTAACGACATAGCACATACAATTCCTTTTTTAAGCCAGCAGGACAAATAAATAAAGGGATACAAAAAATACTTTGAACAGGCTGCGATGATAATGTCCACGGCAGCTTTTTACTACTAATAGAACACAATTATGAGTTTTTTAAATTCGGTAATAAAGACTTTTGTAGGCGACAAGGCTAAAAAAGATGTTAAGGAACTACAACCTTTAGTGAAAGAAATACGGTCTTTTGAAACAGCTTTGGAAGGATTAAACAACGATGAGCTTCGTAACAAGACCTTTGCTTTTAAGGACAAGATCCAAGAGAACTGTAAGGCCCTCAATGAAGAAATAGTTAAATTACAGGCAGAGGTAAAAACCTCGAGCGATATTGATCGAAATGAGGATATTTATACTGAGATAGACAGGCTAAAAACAGAAGTTTATACGATTTCTGAAAATACCCTGAATGAAATCTTACCGGAAGCCTTTGCAGTGGTCAAAGAAACCACAAAACGATTTAAACAAAACGAAACCCTTAAAGTTCTTGCTTCTGAATACGACAGGCAACTTTCGGGTTCTAAGGAATATGTGACCTTGGATGGGGACCATGCCATATGGAAAAATTCTTGGGATGCAGCCGGAAAAGAGGTTACCTGGGATATGGTACACTATGATGTACAATTAATAGGTGGTATTTGTCTACATCAAGGAAAAATTGCGGAAATGCAGACTGGGGAAGGAAAGACCTTGGTAGCCACATTGCCTTTATACCTCAACGCTTTGACCGGAAATGGGACGCACCTTGTAACCGTGAACGACTATTTGGCTAAAAGGGATAGCGCATGGATGGCTCCAATTTTTGAATTCCATGGCTTATCGGTAGATTGTATAGATAAGCACCAACCCAACTCGGACGGAAGAAGGGCAGCTTATAATGCAGATGTTACCTATGGGACCAATAATGAATTTGGTTTTGACTACCTCAGGGACAATATGGCCCATACGCCAGGCGATCTAGTGCAACAACCTCATAATTTTGCCATTGTGGATGAGGTAGATTCAGTGCTTGTGGACGATGCCAGAACACCATTGATTATTTCGGGACCCGTACCAGAAGGTGATCGTCATGAATTTAATGAGCTTAAACCCACCGTTGGCGATATTGTACAAAAACAACGTCAGTATTTGACCGGAGTATTGGCGGAGGTCAAGAAAGCAATTTCCGAAGGAGATACAAAAGAAGGAGGCTTTTTATTGTTACGGGTACATCGTGGCTTACCAAAAAATAAGGCACTCATTAAGTTTTTGAGTGAAGAGGGTGTTAAACAATTACTGCAAAAGACCGAGAATTTCTATATGCAGGACAACAATAGGGAGATGCCCAAAGTGGACGAGGAACTATTGTTTGTCATTGATGAAAAAAACAATCAAATTGAGCTTACCGATAAAGGAGTGGATTATATCTCCGGTGATGGGGACAAAGACTTTTTTGTAATGCCCGATATTGGTGGTGAGATTGCCAAGATAGAAAACCAGCAACTCGAAATTGAGAAAGAAGCCGAACAAAAGGAAGCTCTTTTCAAGGACTTTGCGGTAAAAAGCGAACGCATACATACTATGAGCCAATTGCTCAAGGCCTATACCCTGTTTGAAAAGGATGTGGAATATGTGGTTATGGAGAATAAAGTATTGATCGTGGATGAGCAGACCGGCCGTATTATGGATGGCCGTCGTTATTCAGACGGATTGCACCAGGCCATTGAAGCAAAAGAAAATGTGAAGATCGAAGCAATGACACAGACTTTTGCCACGGTTACACTTCAGAACTACTTTAGGATGTACAAGAAATTGGCAGGTATGACCGGTACGGCCATTACCGAGGCTGGGGAATTCTGGGAAATCTATAAGTTAGACGTGATGGAGATCCCAACCAACAGACCAATAGTCAGGGATGATAGAAATGATTTGATCTATAAGACCAAACGGGAAAAATACAATGCCATAATCGACGAGGTCACAAAACTTTCACATGATGGCAGACCAGTATTGATCGGAACCACTTCCGTTGAGATTTCTGAATTGTTATCCAGAATGTTGCATATTCGTAAAGTTCCACACAATGTACTGAATGCCAAATTGCACAAAAAAGAAGCAGATGTCGTTGCCGAGGCAGGTAATGCCGGGATAGTGACCATAGCGACAAACATGGCGGGTCGTGGTACGGATATTAAATTGTCCACAGAAGTAAAAAGTGCGGGTGGTTTGGCCATTGTGGGTACCGAAAGGCACGATTCCAGGCGTGTTGACCGACAGTTAAGAGGACGGGCAGGACGTCAGGGAGATCCTGGTAGTTCGCAATTCTATGTGTCTTTGGAAGATAATTTAATGCGTTTATTTGGATCTGACAGAGTTGCCAAAATGATGGATAGAATGGGCTTGGAAGAAGGAGAGGTTATTCAACATTCCATGATGACCAAATCTATTGAACGTGCCCAGAAAAAAGTGGAGGAAAACAACTTTGGGGTACGAAAACGTCTCTTGGAATATGATGATGTAATGAACGCCCAACGTGAAGTAGTCTACAAAAGAAGAAGGCACGCATTACAAGGAGAGCGACTAAAAGTGGATATCGCCAATATGATCTACGATACCTGTGAGGTCATTACCGAAACCAATAAGTCTGCCAATGACTTTAAGAACTTTGAATTTGAACTGATCAAATATTTCTCGATCACTTCCCCTATTTCCGAGAATGAATTTGCCAAGCTAACTATTCCGGAAATTGCAAATAAAATCTATAAAAGCTCCTATGATTACTACAAGGAGAAGATGGAGCGTAGCGCCGCTACCGCCTTCCCGGTAATTAAACAAGTATTTGAGGATAGCGCCAATAAATTTGAACGCATAGTTGTACCATTTACCGATGGGATAAAATCCTTGAATGTGGTTACCAACCTAAAGAATGCCTACGATAGCAATGGCAAAGAATTGGTGACCGATTTTGAAAAGAATATTACCCTGGCCATTGTGGATGATGCCTGGAAAACCCATTTGCGCAAAATGGACGAACTTAAACAATCTGTGCAATTGGCTGTTCATGAGCAAAAAGATCCGCTCTTGATCTATAAGTTCGAAGCTTTTGAACTTTTTAAGGGTATGATCGAAAATGTGAACAAGGAAGTAGTATCCTTTCTGTTCAAGGGCGAATTGCCATCGGCCAATACCAATGAAATTCAGGAAGCCCGCAGTCTTAGACGACCAAAGGATAATTTAAGGACCAGCAAGGAAGAAATTCCCAATAGTGATGAACTGGCTGCCCAAAATAGGGCCGTAGGCCAAAATCAAAGTGGTAGGGCACCAATTACTGAAACTATAGTACGGGAAAGGCCAAAAATTGGAAGAAATGATCGGGTTACCATAAAAAATGTGATGTCCGGTGAGAGTAAGACCGTAAAATACAAGCAGGCAGAACCCTTGATCGATAAGGGAGAGTGGGTATTGCTTGAAGAGTAATAAACCTATTTAAATAGTCCCCTTAAAGCGGAAACCGAAGAATTTGGTTTCCGCTTTTTGCTTTAAAAAGATGGGCACGACCAACCTCTGGATAAAAAGCCGAACAAATAATTTGCCAATCGATAATGATTATATGATAAAACATATTTAGATTTACATTACAGATTGATGTCCATTACTCTTTAAGAACATACTTCTTAAGGTGTAATAAAATCCTTTGGTCCTCGAAAATAAAATGTACAAAATGCAACAAGCGGTCAAAGACCAAGAACAAATAAAGGATAAGATCAGCGTAATGCATAAGGTTAATTATGCGTCTTCTCTATTTTCATTGTTATTCTTTCCTTTTTGCCTATTTGTATTGCATATTGATCAAATAATACCGTATATCTTTTTGGGTTTTGGGATTGTGACCCTCATCAACACCTTGGCATTTAAGACCCATAAAAATTTATTGGCCACATATCATATCACATCGATCACTGCTTTGGCTGCTGCTGTAGGTGTTTGTTTGTACAGTGGAGGCATCAACAGCCCGTTTATCTTTGTATTGGCCTTGATTGTTTTTGCTGCCTATGCTGCCAATGTACGTTATGGGAAGATGTATCTTATATTGGCGGTAGTAATGATCTGTGGACTGTATGCCTTGGTAGACTCCAATATCGGAATTACCAATGTGGTCCCGGAAGCCTCCAGGAGCATGTATGCCCTGTTCAGCATTCTTTTTTCATTGCTCCTGCTCGGTGGAGTATTTGGCAGCTCCTTGTCCAAAATACAGCACAGACTCTATACCAGCAAGTATGAAATTGAAAAAAAAAATACGGAAAAAAATATGCTGTTAAAGGAAATACACCATCGGGTGAAAAACAATCTACAGACCGTATCCAGCTTGCTGAGTCTTCAATCCAGAACCATATCGGATGAACAGATGAAGAAACTCATAAAAAGTAGTCAAAATAGGGTCATTGCCATGTCCATTATCCACGAAATGTTGTACCAACGAGATGGTCTTTCACGAATAGAATACAAAACCTATGTAGAACAATTAAGTGGGCATCTTGTGAAATCGTTAAAGGGGCCCAGTAATAAGATCAAGCTAAATATAGACATTGAAAATATTTCCTTGGGCATTGACACGGCAATCCCATTGGGACTATTGATCAACGAAGCGTTGACCAATGCCCTGAAATATGGCATTAAAGACGATTGTGAAGGCGAAATACATATTGAGATCAAAAAGGAGGATGAGCGGGATTATGTGTTGAACATTGGGGACAATGGCTGTGGTTTTTCGGATAAGATAAATTTTAGCAATACCAAATCTCTCGGTTTAAAACTCATTCATAACCTAACCCGCCAACTCAAGGGATCTATTACAAAAGACCCTTCCCTTAAGGGCACCAACTATATTGTGAAATTCAAGGAAATTGGCGAACATTTCCATTCAGTAGCTTAGATACATTGACCTCATCTGCTCCTACTTATTCCTATGGTAGCAGAAAATTGCACCAGTACTTTATAATGCAATATTAAACCGGTTAAAGCTTTGGTTTACTACGGTAGATTCAAACATTTTATTGCTATATTTAATCCGACTAATTCTAAAAATTCCTGAATGCTCAAGAACTTGCTTCTACTAGTGCTGTTTTGTGGCACTACACTCTACGGCCAAGATTATTTTTATGAAAAATTCCATCCGTTTAACCCAGAAATCCCAACGCCCGAGCAGTTTTTGGGGTATGATATTGGAGATCACCATACACGGCACGACCTCATTGTGGCCTATCTGGAAAAACTGGCCGAGGTTTCGGACAGGGCATCAATTCATTACTATGGCAAGACCCATGAGGGCAGAAAATTGGTAATCTTAACGGTCACTGCTCCTGAAAATTTATCCAATTTGGAAAATCTTAAACAACAGCATTTGGCCTTTACAGACCCCAATGCCACAGTGTCCAATTATGGAGATGTGCCCATTTTTATAAATTTGGCCTATAACGTACATGGAAACGAACCTTCAAGTTCCGAAGCGGCATTGTTAACGGCCTACACTTTTGCAGCCTCCAACAAGCCCGAAATTCTAAAGTACCTGCAGCATTCTGTTATTTTTGTGGATCCCACCATTAATCCTGATGGAAGGGATCGGCATACACAATGGGCCAATACCTATCAGGGCAATCCACTGGTGGCCGACCCACAGGATGCAGAACATAACGAATACTGGCCCATGGGGCGAACCAACCATTATTGGTTTGACCTAAATCGCGACTGGCTCTTGGGAATTAACCCGGAAAGCCGTGGCAAACTTGCCTGGTACCATGAATGGTATCCCAATGTGGTCACCGATTTTCATGAAATGGGCTCCAAGAGCTCCTACTTTTTTGAGCCCATGAAAACCAATGGATCCTTGAACCCAATTATGCCCAAGGAAAATTATGAGGACCTCAACAATATGTTTGGGGATTATTTTGCCAAGGCACTGGACAGCATTGGCTCCTTTTATTTTACCAAAGAAGTCTTTGACGGCACCTATCCCGGCTACGGTTCCTCCTACCCTGACCTTCAGGGCGGTCTGGGACTGCTATTTGAGCAGGCCAGTTCAAGAGGACACAAGCAGAAAACCGATTTTGGAGAAATTACCTTTCCGTTTACGATACGCAACCAATATACTTCGAGCATTACCACCGTAA
>CAXMOE010000063.1:0-11645 GCA_964194835.1 uncultured Flavobacteriaceae bacterium
GTCTCCGTCTCGCCCATGCCCAGAGTAATATAATAGAACAGTTGAATGTTCATTGGTATTCTTTCTAAGTTTTGCAAAACCTTGCAATACACCTTCCCTTGACGCCTCTTCATTGGTAAGAATTATAACTTGATCCTTAGGGTAACCTCCAAGCTCTTTGTCGATCAGTATTTCATGGAGCTTGTTGGCATCTTTTACAGTGCCAGGGAGATCGTCACCAACACCGACTATCAGTGCATGCATATTTTTTTCCTGTTCTTTCATAGTTATTATTTTATGATGTTCCCATTAATAATTTTGCTAATTAATGTTTCGTACAATAATCGAAAAAGACAGTACCAATACAATGGCACAGGCATGATTTAGTGCCAAAATCGCATAATACGATCAAATGATTCCGACTTACTGTATGCAATTAACAGGGGATCGTTTCTGAATTTATTGGCACGGTATCTATGTCCTGAAGCAATAGCTTTTATCAGGTGCTTTATGGTGTTGTTTTCATCCTTGATAGCCGCATAATATTGAGCCAAAGCATAATCAATACTTCCGTATTGATAATCGGTTCTTAATCCATCCAGTTTTGTAACGAGCTCCTGGGCTTTCTGGGTTTTCCCATTTTTATGATACACAATGGCCAGTAAAGCCGTTTGGTTAATCATGTCGGGACTTAATTGGATTAACTCCTTAAGCACCTTTTCCGATTGCGCATAATCTTCCTTAAAGAGTAATGCACTTGCAAATATTTTGGTTGAACTTAATTCGTCTTCCCCACTTGCATCGTTAAGTGTTTCAATTAGCTGATCGAAATAATAATCTGCCTTTTTTTTACTGCCCATAAGTAAGAATTCTTTCCCGGCAAAAAGGCAAATATCTTTCCACAAGGTATTAGCTGTTCTAAGTCGAAGATCTACCAGAAGGTCATCTGCGGCAACACTATTGCCCGATCTGATGTAAGCTCTAACCAGGGCTTCTATTAGAAGACGTGTCCCATTAGTTTTTACCAAAGGTGCAAGTAAATCAATTACATCGTCGTATCGTTGCAATTCAATATCAGCCATGGCTTTGGAATAATATCTGTATCCGCATTGAACACAATTTTCCAAATCCAGTCCTTGCATATTTATCTCATTAAAAATTGTATCAATATCCTGTGGTTTATTTACAAATTGAAGGGCGATCACCATCATACTGGAATTGGCATAAATATCAAAGGGAATAATATTATAATCTTTCTGTAAATAGTTATAGATGTTTCTGTTGTTTCCTTGTAACAGGGCCTCATAATAATTCAGGAGATTAATTTGCCTCTTGTTAGTTCCTATATCTTTGGAAAGAATTTGTAACAAAGAGTCTGCAATTTTAAAGTCACCCTCATTATAATAATAGTCCAACCTATCTAATTTGGGGTCAACATAAGTGCTATCCGCTGCAATAGATTTGTTCAACAGTTTTAAATATTCATCATTATTCCCATATTGAGATTTTGCCTCGTCCAAATATTGGTATGCTTCAAAGTTCGGTGGTGTCTCCTGTAGAATGTCAATCTTTTCATCCTCGGTAACTAAATATCCAAGTATACGCTGTTTTAACGCCTCGATACATTCCAATGGGTCATTGGAATCACATTCGACCGGCTTAAATGATATGAGGGTATTATTCATTTTCGCGTCGGTAATGGAACATTGAAACAAAAGACGATTGTTCTTCAAATAAAAATTACCATTAATAATTTTTGATGGTTTTAGGTATTCCGTTAAGACATTTAATTCATTCGTTTCCGATGAAGGTAATATTGATTTCTTTAAAACATTGGAATAATCATCTATTATTTTTGGGGAAATAACTTGCCCTACCTTGTTTTGGGTTATACCGTGCATAATCCAATCCACAGCCATTTTACCCACTACATTAAACTTTTCTTCAGTAGTATTATTATCAAATTTTAGAATAGCGATTTTATCATCTCCTTCCATTTGAAATTTAGTTTCAAATGAGCCACCGGCGGGTACTTGAAAGAAATTTGTTTTAATTATCAATAGCACAGTGCATATAGAAATCAGGCCAATAATACTCAATGAAGTATAATACATTCGTTGGAAAGAGCTTTTAAGATATGCACCTGGAATGGGATTTCCTTTTTTATCCAGTATAGGTTTTTTACTCTCCATGGGTTGTAGTTGGAATTTCCAGAGGAAAAAACCATATAAAGGAAAACCCGCCAATAAAACTAGAAGTACAAAGGTGATTGTTATTTTGGGTAATCCCAAAGGTTCCCAAATAGCTGAGAAGACCTGAATAAGGACCCAGCTGGTGACTACATATATAGAAAGGTTTTTGAAAACTTCCTTTTCACGGCACTCATTAAAGAATTTCTTAAACTTCATTTCACTAAATAAACAGCCCCTGAACTGATTAATCCAGGGACATAATTTTTGGTACAGTCGGATATTTTCACTAATATAGTATAAATTAACTGTTAAAAATTAAGTCATGGGCAAGAATTCAGAAAAAGAAGAAAATGCAATTTCAAAAGGCGGTGATGGCAGAAAAGTAAATCCTAGTGGTCCGGTATCTAAAGGCGATGGGAGAAAAGTAAATCCTAGTGGCCCTGTTTCCAAAGGAGATGGTAGAAAGGTAAATCCTTGATAAAAATTTATTTTAACCATCTAGGCAATCATTAGTACAAAATTCGGGAGCAACAGCATAATCATTTAAACTTAATTAGATGTTTAATGTATTTTGCTCCTTATTTTTTGGGCAAAACCATATATTATCTGGGTAAATAAATTAAATACAATAATGAAGTTGCACCATCCTGAAATGTGCCTACAATTCCCTCATTATTCTTCATGGAAATGAAATAAATTCATGATAAGTTATTTCTTATCACAATAAAATATATTTGCCATTTCTAATATAAAGTTTACTGGATAGATTAAACAACATCTGAATTCTATAGTTTACATAAAAAAACCTGCCCATATAAGAATGGGCAGGTTTAAAAATTTATAGCTAAGTTTTAATCCTCGATTAATCCTTGTCCTTCAATCCAAGGTGCTCCCGCTGCTTTAAGTTCTTTTTCTATTCCTGGAAGTACATTGTTTATTAGGTTATTTAAGCTAACTTTTAGTTCACCCAATTGTTTATTGGCCCGATCGAATGCTTTTTTATGGTTTGGTGTGGGTCCATAGGTACCTCCCAAGACCCTTCGGCCAATAGATCTACCACTATTTGGATTGGGGTTGGTGCGTTCACCAATTTCTCCCTTGATTGGATCACCGTTGATGGTCTTGTCAAGATCTAACAGTTGACTTTTGGCGGCTTGTATATGATCGAAAACTTCATCATTGGGATTAATTGCCTTGTCCATGGCCCTTCTCATAGCGCCCATCATAGCTATACTTTTCTTTATAGATGTATTTGTTGCGGTCAGCTCTTGTTGAAAGGCTTCATACTCCTCTCTAAATGCATCGATTTCAGCATAAGAAGCCCCTTTAAGTGCACCCTCTGAAAGACGAACAATTTTAAAATTTTCTGGGCCTGCCAGTTGGGTGATTTTGCCATCTATCCGTTTGGATAATGTAACCGTATAATCTCCTGGTGTTGCCATTGCCCCGTTGCTATCAAAATCATCTTCAGACTTAACTGGAACCTTTATTTTTTCTCCGCTCCTATCCGCATATATAAGGTCCCACCCTAGCCTATTGAATCCTTTTTCATTAGTACCTGTTACGGTATTTACTACCATGCCGTTGCTATCTTTAATGGTCAGTAAAATTATAGGGCCCTCTTGTCTTTTTTCTGCTTCAAGAGCTTCCCATCCTGGAAATTGGACAGCACTATTTTGTTTGCTCAATTCCTTTTCTTTCTCTTGTCTTACCTCTTTTAAAGATGTAAGTTTATTAGGAAAGAAATAGGTGAATACTGCACCAAAAGGAGGGTTTTTGGCAGCATACTCAGCATTTCCCTGTCCGTATATCTCATCTTTTTCCTTATACCAATACGCTGGTTTTACCTTGAATAATGAACCTTCCGAATTGAGCATGGATGAATTAAAATCCCTAACCGGACTTAAATCGTCCAACACATAAAATCCACGACCGAAAGATGCGGCCACAAGGTCATTTTCCCTACGTTGAATGGTTATGTCGCGAAATGAAATCGTTGGTAACCCCCCCTTTAATTGAATCCATTTTACTCCTCCATCAATAGTGAAATAAATACCAAATTCAGTAGCGGCAAATAGGAGGTTATTATTCTCATGATCCTGTACCAATCTCCATGTTAGCAATTTAGTTGGTAAATTTCCATTTATGGCTGTCCATGTTTTTCCTTTATCGCTACTTTTCAGTAGGTATGGCTTAAAATCCCCATATTTATGATTGTCCAAAGCTGCATATACCGTCCCGGCATCAAATAAGTCGGCCCGGATATCATTCACAAAGGCAGTTGCCGGAATTCCCTTTATACTTCCCAATGCAATTCTACGCCAAGTTGTTCCCCCATCTTCTGTAACCTGAATAATGCCATCATCCGTACCCGCATACAAAAGTCCTTCCTGAATTGGCGATTCTGCCAAAGAGGTAATGGTATTGTAAACAGACATTGCCGCTACATCCCAAGCATTATCCCAACTTTGTTGTTTACCCAATATGGGTAAGGTAATTCGTTCCTGGTTTCTCGTAAGGTCTTTGGATATAGGTGTCCACTCATCTCCCCTGTTATCGGACCGCCAAACCCGATAGGAGGCAAAGTAAAGTCGTTTGGGATTATGGGGACTTACCAAAATGGGTGCGTCCCAGTTAAATCGTTCATAGGGTTCTCCCGCACTTGGCTGGGGCTGAATAAATACAGATTCCCCTGTAGTTTGATCCACTCTCCACAGAACCCCTTGTTGATATTCCCCATAAGTAATGTCAGGATTTCCAGGTTCTATAGCAGATTGGTGCCCATCGGCTCCCAAGGTAATCCACCAATCGGAATTCAGAATTCCGGATTTTGAAAGGGTACGGGAAGGCCCGCCATGAGATCCGTTATCTTGTGTACCTCCATATATGTTATAGAAGGGTGCCGTGTCATCAACAGCAACCTTATAGTATTGGGTAAGCGGTAAATTACTTACATAACGCCATGTTTTGGTAAGATCAAAGGATTCATAAAGTCCACCATCTGTACCAAACAACACATAATTGGCATCGGATTTTTTAAAGGCCATGGCATGACTATCCACATGTTTTTTCTTTTCGTTCATCGGCACAAATTTTTTGCCATGGTTGTCTGATATTTGGACAGTATTACTCATAAGGAATAGCTTACCCTCTTGATGTGGCGAAGCATACAACTCTTGATAATAGTGGGGTCCAGTCCCTCCTGAAACAGCATCCGATTGTTTGACCCAAGAAGCTCCTTGATTGGTCGACATAAACACTCCTCCCTTTTTTCTATCCAGTTCAATGGCCGCATAGATTACCTCAGAATTAAATGGCGAAAGGGCCAATCCTATTTTTCCAAGATTGGATTTAGGAATACCTTCGGTAAGTTTTGTCCATGTATCACCACCATCCGTACTCTTGTGAATGGCAGAACCGGGACCTCCTCCCATATAAGCCGCTACAGTTCTATGTCGGTCCCAAGTTGCAGCGTATAGTAAATTTGAATTATTGGGATCCATTACAATATCAGTGACCCCTGTCCATTCATTGTTTCCCAATGTCTTTTTCCATGTGCTGCCACCATCGGTGGATTTATACAAGCCACGTTCATCCCCTTTATTCCATAAAGGACCTTGGGCGGCAACCCAAATCACTTTTGAATTTTCTGGATGGACGACAATTTTGGAAATGTGTTCGGACTTTTTCAGTCCCATATTTTTCCATGTTTTACCATCGTCATGGCTGACATAAACTCCATCTCCGAATCCCACATGTCTACCTCCCACATTTTCTCCAGAACCCACCCAAATAGTCCGTGAGTTATTGGGGTCTATGGTGATACACCCAATTGAATAACTGTTCTGCTTATCAAAAATAGGAGTCCAGGTAGTGCCCGCATTTTCGGTTTTCCAAACACCGCCAGAGCCAACTGCCACATACCATACGTTTTCATTCTTGGGATGAAAGGCAATGTCCGCTATTCGTCCTGAAGTTAAAGCAGGGCCAAGGTTTCTAAATTTTAATCCAGCATAAGTTTCCGAAGCTATTTTTTGGGCCGTTCCAGAAAGTAATGTACCCAGAAGACATACCCATAAGAGTACTATTGTTCTTAAGCTGTTCATTCGTGTATTTTTATAGATTAATTAGTCGTGTGTAATTTAGTGAAATTAATAGAGATATTATAGCCAAAATATGTCCGATCAAACACATATTATTTATTGCCAAATCTCAATTTACCTGTTTCAATCTTAATGGATGTTTTCGCAAGTATTGTGAATACAAATGCCCCTAATGCCCATTTACCAAGAGTTACTCCGATCTCTATTTTGGTTGGGGTGTATTCTATGATTTCTCCATAAGGCCCCGGAATAAAACCAGAAACAATTAATCCAAAACCCTTTTCTATCCAAATGGCTATAAATAAAATAAAACATGCTAAAAATAGCACCTTAAAGTTATTACGGAGTTTATGAAATGTAAGTAGAACAATGGCTAGAACATTCGGGGAAATAGATGTCCACGTCCATGGCTATAACGCATTTTTTTTATGTAGACAAAAGAACAACTCCCTACATATTGTTTTAAGAACTCAATATATAGGGAACTACCTAAGTTGAAATTAAATTGATTTTTTTTAAATTAGGCCTTTTTAACCCGGACGGCGTTCATCCCCTTCATGCCCCGTTCCAATTCAAAAGTAACCTTATTGCCCTCTACAATTTCTTCAAGGCAGCCGTTAATATGAACAAAATATTTCTCTTGATCTTCTAGATCTTTAATGAAGCCATACCCTTTGGAATCGTTAAAAAACTCTACCCTACCATTTCTTATAGGATCAATCTCTACCTCTTCTCTTTTGGGAACACCAATTTCTATACTTTTGGCATCAACTTTGACTTTTTTGGAGGGATCTGGAGGAGTATCTGTTAAATGTCCGTTCTCATCCACATAAGCCAACATATTCTCGAACCCACCACCTGTGGCATTAGCTTTACGCGCCTCTTTCTTTTTTTGTTTGTCCTCGCGTTTTTTTAATCGCTTCTTTTCCCTTTCCTTTTTGCCAAAGGTTTCCTGTGCTCTCGCCATGCTTTTTACTATTAATTTATGTATTATTCTTTACCAATCATTTATGTTGCAATGTCATTGGAATACTAAACGAATGATTGGAAAAAGACAATTTTTTAAATTGATTTACCGAAAAATTTATTTAGATGTTGCAATAAACACTTGCTGTAGCGGCTAAATATAGAGATTTACCGAAACTTTTACAAAGATATGCCTTTCATTTTGATTATAGGGCCATGCTTGGAACTTGGAAAACAAACACCAAATTTATCAGGGTCAGGTTTGGAGATTTCCTTCAAGATAAACTAATTGTTTCCTGAATTGCTCGTCGTATTATAAATTTTTTTATAAACTGGTTTCTCCCAGATTCGGATTTGTAACTGTTTCCGTTATAAAGTTACTAAGATTATTTAATCCATTCTCCATTGATTTCATAGATGCTTTTTTACCAAAAAGAGCCATCATCAATTTTTTAATAGGGGACTTGGCTTTCCAATAAATTTCAACATTTAAAGTGCAAAAGGTTGCTGATATTGGGGTTATTATAAAAAACTGATAAAATTCATCTACAACAGGTGGACTCGTGGTGAGTTCCCCGTAAACATGTTGCCCAGGTTCAGCGTCTTTTGTTACAGTCACAAAATTTAGAAGTTTTCCGTTTACCACGCATACATGTTCTGTTCCCAATCTGGTAACTTCCTTCTCATTATATTCGAATTTTTCGACTCCTTTTACCCATTTATGCCGATACGTATAATTGGTAATGTATTCCATAAGGGCTGCACCCGATACATGAAAGTCTTTGTGGAAAGACAATCGGGGGGGGGCGTTAAACGTTATGTTTTTGGCTTGGGAAAAAGGATTTAGTTTAAGCTTGCTTGAATCAATTAAAGAATAAATGTATTCCACCTTTTTACCATCGTATGAATCCGTCCCTTGGTTAAATCGGAAGACCTTACTATAATAGTAGTTAGATAATCCTATTTCACTTGCTAGTTTCTTACTTATCAATGCATAATTTTCGCTTTCAATGGAATTCTTAAGCAACCGATGTGCTTCAATAACCTGCTGTCCAAAGGGTTTTCGGTTCCCTTGAACCTCTATGTGTTGCAATTCTCCGCAATGAGCTATTATCTTTAATTCTAGAGTTGCAGCCGTAGCACAGGCATTACAGGGGCAGATCCTATTTTTTTCCAACAATTTTAAATGACTGTAAAAGGCAGAAAACATCCTTTCAATCTGGGCCAATAAATTTTCCTGGGAGGGTATTTCCCCTTCTTTATAAAAGAATAGAGCATCCCCTTCAATCTCTGCAAGTCTTAAATTTTGAATATTTGCACCAATCAAAACTTCCAATAATTCGGCGATAACGTGCTGACTATGTTCTACTTCCGTTGTTTGCACAAATTTTGTAAATCCAGAAATATCGGGGATAAAAAGTAATGATTTTGGCATGTTATAAAAGTAGTCAATCCCAAGCAGAGATTTATGTTATTTAGCTTTGCTATTAAAACGTAATATCAAAATTATTTTAACTTTTTTTCTCCAGCTATAAATTTTAATTTAGATAGGGGCCATAAAACCCTATTTTATCGTTAAAGGCAATGTATTGTAACATTTTTTTAGATAATTCTTCTTATTTTCAATATTGACAATGTATTGAAATGAAGAAAAAGGAACTTTTAATTGCATTTAAAATTTATGCTTTTACTTGGTTATTGATAATAGCGTTATTTTTTATAAGGGCGTCAATTAGAGAAGCAAACTTTTCAGAAAGCGTAAAGTTCTTTATTGAGTTACTATCATATTATGTTTTTCTCATTGCCTCACACGTTTTATTTATACTTCTCTATCTTGTTTTTATAATTTTTCGATATTTTTTCCGTACACATAAAAAAAGGGTTTAAGAACTATAGTAAAGCAGGCTACCTTTGGATTAATCGCCCCAATTCTGGGCCTATTTCTAATTTTTAAATTTATTGTACATACCAATAGTAATGAGAACTATGACTACGTCTGGGACCATACTGTAGAAAATAGAGGCAATATGTCAAAGAATTTATTTGTGAAGGATGGGAAACATCGTGGAGTAAGTGTCTTTGGATGGGATCAGGATAACGAAACAGCCATAGTTGAATTACTTCGCAATAATGTTGAGTGGGTTGCTGTTACGCCATTTTTTTACCAGAGAGACCAACAGACAGTGGAAATAAATGTGCCAGAGGAAATTGGAAAATGGTCCAGAAGGGATTCCTTGTTTATCAGAAGTATACAACAATTGCATGCCAAGGGGATTCACGTACAGTTAAAGCCCCATTTATGGATGAGAGGGGGATGGCGCTCCAATATAAAACTCCCCTCTGATGACGCTTGGGACAAGTGGTTTGAATCGTATCGGAAAAACATGATCCATTATGCCCAAATGGCTGAAATGACCAAAGTTGAATTGTTGTGTATAGGAACAGAGTTAAAAACATCGGTCAAAAAACAACCCAAAAAATGGCATTCCCTAGTAAAGGAAATAAAAACTATTTATTCCGGAAAACTTACTTATGCCGCCAATTGGGATGGAGAATTTGAATTGATTGATTTCTGGCACGAACTCGATTATATAGGAATACAGGCATATTTCCCATTGACCAAAAGAAAAAACCCAGAATTGGACGATATAAAAAGAGGATGGGTAAGGCACATTAAAAAAATTGAGGCATTTTCCAAGAAACATAATACACCAATTTTATTCACGGAAGTAGGTTATAAAAGTGAAGCATTTGCCACTATAAAACCATGGGAATGGGATTCTTTTTATGGCATTCTCTTAAACACAAAATCGAATAGGACACAGCAACTTGCCTATGAGGCCATGTTTGAACTCTTATGGGCGAAGGATTGGTTCGCAGGCGTTTATATCTGGCAATGGGATACAAGAACACCTATAGAAAATACCCATGAAAACCTTGATTTTTCACCTCGATACAAACCAGCGGAAAATATCCTTGCAAAATGGTACGGAAAGCCAGAAAATTAAAACATTATGCTATTTCCTATTACTCCTCCATTTGTTCCAACAGGTTTTTAAACCCCAGCGCTACCCCGTTGGTCCATCCAAATCCGTCTTGGGTCTCGTACTCTCCGCCCCCCGAAAGTAAACTTACATCTTCCACATTATATTTCTCCATCATCTTACCTGTATTCTGATATACCTTTTCGTTCAGGGACAGCCATCTTTCCATAATTTCCTTGGCTTCTGCGGTATATCCATAATTTATTAAACCATGAACAGCAATCCACTGCAATGGGGCCCATCCGTTGGGTGCATCCCATTGTTGACCACTATGTTTTAAAGTCGTTGTCATGCCTCCATCCTTTAAAAAATCGGCCATAAGTCGTTGTTTGACAGCTTCGGCCTGCTCTTCCGTTGCCACTTTGCAAAATAAAGGAAATGCTGCGGCCATCGTAAGTTCATCAGTAGTGGATTTGCCGGTGAGATCATAATCCATAAAAAACTGTAGGTCCTTATCCCAAAACAATTCACGGATAGTTTTTTTACGAACTTCAGCTTTTTTGTGAAAAATAGCCTCATTATTTTCATCCCCTTGTAGACCATACCCCTTTGCAATTTGAGTTTCCATAAAATAGATCAAACAGTTAAGGTCTACTGGCGCAATAGTTGTGGAGGTTGTGGATATAAACTCACCTTCCTTACCATACCACCGACTACTATAATCCCAACCCGAGGCAGCTCCAGCTCTTAAATTTGCATACAACTGCTTTTTTTCAGCATCCGTTTCTAAATCACTTGCCAAATGATAATCTTCTTTGTAAGATTCTGGCCGTGGTGTGTTACCACTATCCCAATAACGGTTTATAAATACTTCTTCCTCAATTTTCACTACATGATTATTCATCTCATACGGGGAAGTCAAATCACTTTTTCCGGACATCCAAAATTTGTATTCCTTTACTATAGTAGGGAAATAATCCAATAAAATGCTGCTGTCCTTTCTAGCCATTGCATCTACCATTAGGGCAAAATATGGAGGTTGTGACCGTGATAAATAGTAATTTCTTGTTCCGTTGGGAATAAAACCGATCGAATCAATTAAAAAACTAAAGTTATCCACCATATTTCTTGCCAGCTCTTCTTGGTCATCGACCAACAAGCCTTCAAGTGTAAAATAACTGTCCCAATAGTAAATTTCCTGAAAGCGACCTCCAGGAACCACGTACTTTTTCGGTAAAGATATTCGAGAGGAATACGGGAGCACTTGATCTGGTCCACGAGTAAGTTTTTCCCATATGCTACTGATATGTTCATACATGGTTTTTGTGGTATCAGTTGCAAATGAAAGAGTGGCCATGGATTTGTCACTGAAATGATTTTCCACAAAATTTTTCAAATCAAAATCCGGTGCTTTTTTATCG
>CAXMOE010000063.1:11655-13576 GCA_964194835.1 uncultured Flavobacteriaceae bacterium
TCTTTTCTCATCAATTATGTTGATGGTTTGACCATCTTTGATTTTACCTGAGAATAATCTACCTATTGCAACAGGCCCTGCTGCAGGATCTAATACCATATTTACCACCATCATAATTGTCGGACCATCATCACTGCAAGCAAGCAATGCTTTTCCAATATCAGAATCTAAATCACCTTTCCAAATTTGTGGAATTCTGTATTTAACGGCCACATGTGGTGGTGGATGATGTTTTACAACCATGCCAAGTATTGCCTCAGCCAAAGGAGCTTTTTCTACAAGTTCTGAAACTTTATCGTTTTCATATGCATCAATAAGTGCATCATAGGATTCCTTTGGCACCAAGTCCACAAAGGTTTTGGAATCTTTAAAAATTCCTTGTAATTGAACATCTTTAAATAGTTGTGTTTCGTAAAAATCTATAGCAACTTTTTGCTTAGGTTCATTACGGCAACCAGCTGAAATCAAAAATAAAATTACAAGAGCAAAGCGCAGTATTCTCATTATATTTTGTTTTAACCAAAAGTAAGATAAAAAATGATTTTGTATCCAAATAAAATAAAGACTCTAAAAAATAATTTAAGCTCACAGACATAGTTGTATCACCACCGTTTCTCAGTTGCTTATTCAATAAAATTGTCCGGAATGACTAAGGATTAAACCAATAGGTAAACTTTAGTGTAAGAGACCAACTTTTGCCAGAAAGTGGTTCCAGTAGAGAATTCTTGGCATATACAATAAACAAGTCCGATGCTGGCTTATAACGCCACTGTAACCTGGAGTTAAGGTTAAAGTTACTCGACTGCTCATTGTATTGAAATAGGGTGGCAAAGAAAAGTTTATTGGTAAATGTTACATCCACTTCCGATCCAATTAACCAAAATTGGGTAGTATTCCAGGGGTCTGGTAAACTGATGTGATTATAGCTAATATTTGAACTAAGACTCACATAAGGTTGAAAACGATAACCCAATTCATTGGTAATATTAATTCGGTTACCACTTTCGTAATAGCCCCCTATCCTACCATTAAACGCATAGGTGAACATGCTTTGTGGCTTGGATTCATAATTAAAACGAAACGCTTTCCAACGATGTTTGGTTCCTGCATCAAGTAAATCCTTATCTGATCTGGTAGGGTCAAAAGGTTCCAGCAGTTCAACATACTCATCAAGCACAATTAAACTCAAATTACTGCGATCACGAAAGTTAAACATATATTGGAGATAGTTAAGGTAATCCGTTTTCTCCAAGTTGTCGTTAAAGAAATACCTGCTATTGAATACTGGGCCATGACTTAATATTTTACCCTTTTTTGGAAAGAAATTATGGCCCAAAAATGAACTTATATTAACGTAGCCATTTCTAGGAACAAAGCCTACTTCTGCTGTGTAATCCTCCCCAACCGATTGTTCTTCTATTCTCCAATTCCATTTGCGGCTCTTGTATTCGAGATGGGCGGCCTGGGTAATACCATTACCCACTTTGTTGGGTGAAAAAGATTTGAGAAAAAAAGCCTTTCCCGTCCACAAATTATTGGAAGAAGCTAAATTGTATTCCATCCCAAGATTGCGGTTGAATTTTGGAAATACTGTACGTAAGGAATCAGTATCTTGAGGATAATTTAAGGATTCCTTGTTCACAAACATTAACCCAATACTAGATCTGCTAAATACCTTTCTTTGCAGTGAAAACACTCCAAAATTTTGACTGGGAAGCCCTGTTTCGTCCACACTGGCCGTTTGCATATCCATTACTCCTAATCGCCATTTTTCATTTAGATTCCCACTTACCCGGGCTCCAGCCCGTATAGGGACTCCCAATCCTATTCGTCTTGAAAAGAAAGGCCGAATAGTAGCATAACCAAAATTTGCGAACAAGTCGCCGTTTTCTAAAAAAAACTGTCGTTTTTCAGGAAAAAA
>CAXMOE010000064.1:0-13528 GCA_964194835.1 uncultured Flavobacteriaceae bacterium
TGTCCAAGTAATGGTAATAGGCGCCTGCGGCATTACTGCCTCCTCCTACACAGGCTACCACGTAATCTGGATTTTCGGTCCCTTCTTTTTCCAATAACTGTACTTTAATTTCTTCGGATATCACTGATTGGAATCGAGCAACCATATCAGGGTAGGGATGGGGCCCTACCACCGAGCCAATAATATAATGGGTGTCCACAGGATTGTTGATCCAGTCACGAATAGCTTCATTGGTTGCATCTTTCAAGGTTCTGCTTCCCGATAATGCGGGCCGAACTTCGGCACCCAACAATTTCATCCGTGCCACATTTGGTGCTTGTCGGGCAATATCAATCTCACCCATATACACCACACATTCAATACCCATTAGGGCACAGACCGTAGCAGTGGCCACACCATGCTGTCCGGCACCGGTTTCTGCAATGACCCTATTTTTGCCGAGCTTTTTGGCCATCAGAATCTGCCCAATGGTATTGTTTACCTTATGAGCACCAGTATGGCAAAGATCCTCTCGTTTTAAATATATTTTGGTTTTGTATTTATGGGAAAGGCGCTCTGCAAAATATAGTGGTGTAGGTCTACCCACATAGTCTTTTAGCAATTGGCGAAACTCTTTTTGAAAAGACGGTTCTTCCATAATTTGGATATAGTTCTTCCTAAGCTCCTCTGTGTTGGGATAGAGCATTTCTGGAATGTATGCCCCTCCGAATTCACCATAATACCCTTTTTCATCCGCGTGGTACGTCATAGTTGCAAATTTAAAGTTAACCCTGTTCAATTAACCGTTTTCTAAAATCCATTAATTTATTTATATCCTTTAATCCTGGTTCCAATTCAAATTTACTATTGACATCTATAACGTGGCAATATTCGGCCTCAGGTCTTTTAAGGAATTCCAAAATTGAATCCGCTTCTTTTGGACCTATCCCGCCACTTAAAAAATAGGGTTTTGTAGAAGGATAATTTTTAAGCACTTCCCAGTTAAATGTATATCCATTACCTCCCGGGAGCTTACCTTTGGTGTCGAAAAGGTAAAAATCACATACCTCTTCGTAGGGTTCCAATAAGCTAAAATTAAAATGGTCCCTTATGGAAAATACCTTGATTATATTTATCTTCAATTGTTTGGCACTGATTCCTTGGAAGTCTTTTTTTAATTGGGCACAAAACTCTGGTGTTTCATGACCATGTAATTGCACAGCTTGTAAATTGTATTGTATTACTTTATCAATAATTACTTCCTTGTCAGCATCAACAAATACCCCTACTTTTTTAATGTTTGCAGGTAATTTGGGTATTGTTCCCTGGACGTATCGCTTTGAATGTTCCCAGAAAATTAAACCCAGATAATCGGGTTGTAGTGATACAACCTCATTGATGTTATCTGAATATTTCATCCCACATACTTTCAGTTTCATAATTCCAGTTCTTTGATAAAATCAGCAGCGTGTTTTCCAGGATTATCGGACTTCATGAAATTCTCCCCGATCAAAAATCCTTGATAACCATACGGTTTTAATTCTCTTATGGCGCCTATACTACTAATGCCACTTTCGGAGACTTTTACAAATTCATTTGGAATTAAATTCGATAACGATTTACTGGTTTCCAAACTAACTTCAAAAGTTTTAAGGTTTCGGTTATTTACACCAAGCATATCTAAACTGGGCATGATGGATTTGTGCAGCTCCTCTTCGTTGTGTACTTCCAGTAAAACATCCAAGCCCAGGCTTTTGGCCAATTCCGAATATTTTTTTATTTCTTCTTTACTGAGCACTGCTGCAATCAGTAGAATTACATCTGCTCCATGAGCTTTTGCCTCAATGATTTGATACTCATCGATGATAAATTCCTTTCGCAACAAGGGTATTTGAACCGAAGCACGAGTCAATATCAAATCATCCAAAGACCCCCCAAAATACTTACCATCGGTTAAAACCGAGATGCCGCTTACGCCAGCTTTTTCATACCCCAAAACCACATCCTGGATACTTACCTTTTGGTTAATAATATCCTTGGAAGGTGAACGTCTTTTGTGTTCTGCGATAATTCCCCAGGTGCTATTTCGTAGGCCATTTGCCAGGGAAACTGTTTTTCTTGTATATAAGATCGAGGCCTCCAATTGTGAAACTGGAATAAGATGTTTCTTTAAGTCCACCTCTCTACGTTTATCCAGAACTATTTTGTCTAATATATTCATTCCCATGACAACCTTCATTTTTAGTAGAAGGAATATTTTTAGTGTTGATCTATTTAGTACTTAAATCCTGTAATTTTTTTAATGCTATTAATCCCTTGCCGTTCAATAACGATTCCTTAGCCGTTTCAAACCCTTCTTTTGGGCTTATTTCTCTAACTGTTGCAATGGCCATTCCAGCATTGGCACAAACAACGTTATTTTGGGCTTCGGTTCCTTTCCCGTTTAAGATATCCAAAAAAATAGAGGCAGAACCTTCAATGGTTTCCCCGCCAACAATATCGGATTGAGATACTTTGTTAACGCCAAAATCAGCAGGTTTTAGTATAGATTCGGAATGGTTGGAAATGGTTTTGGTGTCTCCGGTCAATGATATTTCGTCATACCCATCCAAGGCATGAAGTACAGTAAATTTTTTATCGGTATTTTGATATAGGTATCCGTACATTCTTGCCAATTCCAAATTAAAGACTCCAACCATCTGGTTTTTGGGAAAGGCAGGATTTACCATTGGTCCCAACATGTTAAAAAATGTTTTTACTCCCAACTCTCTTCGGATGGGTGCTACATTTTTCATGGCAGGGTGGAAAAGAGGGGCATGAAGAACACAAATCCCAGCCTGGTCTATGCACTTTTCAAGAAAGTCAGCTTTATTACTGAATTTGATTCCCAAGCTTTCCATGACATTGCTACTACCACATTTGGAGGAAACGCCATAATTTCCATGTTTGGTTACTTTAACTTCTGCTCCAGCGGTAACAAAAGAGGCCAACGTTGAAATATTAAAGGTATCTTTTCCATCCCCTCCCGTTCCACATAGATCTACAGGGTTGTAGTCCGATAGATCAATTGCCAAGCACAACTCCAATAATGCATCGCGAAATCCTTCCAACTCCTCAATGGTAATGCTTCGCATCATGTATACTGTTAAAAACGCGGCTATCTGGCTGGGGTTATATACCCCCTTGGCAATATTCACTAAAACTTGCTTGGCATCCTCTTTTGCAAGAATGTCATGGTTGATTAATTTGTTCAATGTCTCTTTCATATTCTACATTTAAGCATTTAACCAATTTTCCAAAATCTTTTTTCCATGCGGGGTCAAGACCGATTCTGGATGAAACTGCACTGCACATACGTCATAGAATTTATGTCTTAATGACATAATTTGACCGTTTTCATCCACAGAAGTACCTTCCAAAACTTCAGGTAAATCTGGATGTACTACCCAAGAATGGTAACGTCCTACCTCAATTTCATCTGGTAATCCGTCGAATAGAATATCCTCAGTTGTAATTTTTATTTTTGTGGCAGTACCGTGGTACACCTGGTCCAAATTAACCAGCGATCCACCAAAAACCTCTCCTATTGCCTGTTGTCCCAAACAAACCCCAAAAATACTTTTTGTAGGTGCGTAGGTCTTAATGATTTCTTTCAATAAGCCTGCCTCATCTGGTAACCCTGGGCCTGGTGAAAGCACTAATTTATCATAAGCCTCCACTTCATCCAGGCTTAGTTGGTCGTTTCTTTTTACCGTGACTTCACAGTCCAAATCTTCTAGGTAATGCACAAGATTATAGGTAAAGCTATCGTAATTGTCTATGACTAATATTTTTTTCATTGCTGCTGATGCTATTCCTAAATTGACGGAATGATTTAATATCGTTTTTTATGCTTACTTCTTCTTGGAATTACCACTAAATGGTCTCTGCTATTTCCAAAGCCTTTGTTAGGGCCCCCAATTTGTGATATGTTTCCTGTAATTCTGTTTCAGGGTCGGAAGCGGCTACTAAACCAGCACCGGCCTGATAATGTAACTGGTGGTTTTTACTCAAAAAAGTACGGATCATGATAGCGTGGTTAAAGTTTCCATTAAAATCCATAAACCCAATGGCACCACCATAATAGTCCCTACTGGTCTTTTCATATTTTTCTATAAGTTGCATGGCCATGTGCTTTGGCGCTCCACTTAAGGTGCCTGCAGGAAAGGTATCAGCCACTACTTTCATGGTGGGGATATTTTTTTTCTTCTGTCCTGTTACTTTGGAAACCAAGTGGATCACGTGCGAAAAGAACTGCACTTCTCTATAATTTTCCACATTTACCATATTTCCATTTCGGCTGAGGTCATTTCTTGCCAGATCTACAAGCATAACATGCTCGCTGTTTTCTTTGTCATCTTCCGTAAGTTTCTTGGCTAGAATGGCATCCTGCTCATCGTTTCCTGTTCTTTTGAAAGTGCCAGCGATAGGATGTATTTCCGCCTTACCATTACTGACGATTAATTGTGCTTCTGGTGAACTTCCGAAGATTTTAAAATCTCCATAATCAAAATAAAATAGATAGGGGGAGGGGTTTACCGAACGCAGCGCTCTATATACATTAAACTCGTCTCCCTTAAAATCCTGAGAAAACCTTCTGGATAGCACCAGTTGAAAAACATCTCCACGCTGGCAATGTTTTTTGGCAAGATCTACATGTTCCCTATATTCTTGATCTTCCAAATTGGAAGTGGGCTTTCCTTCTTTTGAAAAATTATAGGATGCGAAGTTCTTTACATTAAGAATTTGTTCCAGTTCGGAAATATTATTGTTGGTTTTATAGCAATGTGCGAAGATGTACGCCTCATTTTTAAAATGATTGATTGCGATTATATTTTGATAAACCGCATAATAGATATCCGGGATGTTCAAGGCTCCTTCTTTTTTTTTGATTTTTACGTCTTCGAAATAACGTACCGCGTCATATGCCATATAACCGAAAAGGCCATTATTGATGAACTTGAAACCATTTTCCTGAACTTTGAATTGTTGACTAAAATCATGAATGATCTTAACGACGTCGGTATCTGAGTTAATTTGAATTTCTGATTCGCTGCCATCGGGATATTGTTGAACTACCATTTCATTCTCAATTTTAATGAATGCTATTGGATTGCAGCAGATATAAGAAAAACTGTTGTCATTGGCATGATAGTCACTACTTTCCAGAAGGATGCTATTTGGGAATCTGTCCCGAATTTTAAGATATACACTTACTGGAGTAATGGTATCGGCGAGAATTTTTTTATAGTGTGAATTAAGTTGATAGTTCATGGTATTCGCTCATTATTATTTCCCAAAAGGAGGAAATCTGTTTTTTTACAATGAAAAAGGCTTGTCGTGATGACAAGCCTTTTTTAATATAGTTATACTACATAGGTGCTTTGCTCACGATTTTTTCCGTAAGGGTATCCACCACCAAGTATTTGTTTCTTTGTTTCTCATTTCAGGTCAAATATAGGAAGGAATTTTAAAATTACAAATTGGTGTTGTATAAAAAATAAAAAACCCCACGTTTGTGGGATTTAAAACATGGATGTTATTAGAATTCCAAATCTACCACTAGGTCAAACTCGTCGTAAATGGTTTTGTCTCCTAAATTTTCGAAGAAGCTTCCAGAACCATATTTTACGTTATAGTTGGCCCGATCCACGTTTAGGGTTGCAGTAGCTTTGCTTCCATAGATTGATAGATCAAAAACGACAGATTTGGAAATTCCTTTAATGGTCAAATCCCCTGTTACTTTATACGAATTTTTTCCACTGGATTCAACATTGGTAAAGACCAGTTTCGATGTTGGGTGGGTTTCCACACCAAAAAAGTCATCCGATTTTAAATGACCTTCCAATTTACCTTTGTACTCCCCTTCAAGATCGGTGTCGGCTAAACTGGTCATGTCAACAACAAATTCCCCTCCTGTAAGTTTGTCTTCTACAAACAACAAGGAACCTTCTTTTAAATCTACCGTACCAACGTGGGAACCGGTCACTTTATACGCTTTCCAAGTAACTTTGCTTTGATCTGTTTTAACTTCTTTCTTTACGCCGTCTATGGGTGTTGTTGCAGTTGCTGAATATCCAAATACGACTGCCAATACTATACTTAATGCACTTTTTTTCATGATTTTAAATTTAATTTTTGTTACTAATTGTTTTTATTGTTTGAATTATAAATGTGTAAATAATTTTTCCTTTGACTGCCTAACCTTTTTATAATGTTGCGTATCATCTTCAGCTGACCGATACCCTATTGGAGCGATAACTGATGCGCTCAATCCCTTGTCTTTTAATCCCAGAATTTCATTGTAATTTTCAGGTTCAAAACCTTCCATAGGGCAGGTGTCAATTTTTAGATCTGCAGCGGCAGAAAGCAAATTACCCAATGCTAAATAGGCTTGTCTTGCCGTCCAGTCGGCTTTTACTTCATTCGGTAGTGGAAGTAACTTCGATTTCATGAAATCGCCATACCCCTGCAGCCCGTCTATTGGAATATTTCTGGTTTCACTTACATTATGTAAGTAAGAGTCTATTAAATCATCGTCAAAACTAATTTTATTGGCAAAGACCAAAAGGTGGGATGCATCCGTAATCTGTGATTGATCCCAAGAAGCAGCTCGTAATTTTTTTCTTAATTCTTTGTTGCTTATCACAAAGATGTGATAAGGTTGTAGACCAAAAGAGGAAACACTTAATCTTGTGGCGTCAAGCAAAGTTGTTAAGTCAGATTCAGGCACTTTTTTTGTACTATCAAATTTTTTGGTGGCATACCGCCAATTCAAACTTTCTATGTAATTACTCATAATTGTGGTTAAAATTTATTTAATAAAATATTTAATTGTTTTAATTCTTCCTTAGAAAATTGTTTTATAATCGATTGCTCCGCTTCCTTCATGGCCATATCCATTTTGGTTAGCCTTTTCTTCCCTTCCTCTGTAATATTAATTTCTACCTTACGTCTATTGCTTTCGCAAACAATCCTATTTACATATCCTTTTTGCAATAATTTATCTACTAATCGGGTGGTATTGCTCATTTTAGTAACCATTCGTTCATTTAGTGTAGAAAGATTTGCCACTTTTCCATGCTGACCCCTTAAAATGCGCAATACATTAAATTGTTGAAGGGAAACATCAAAGGGTTTCAATATGTCGGAAATGGTTTCGTTTATTTTGTTATGCACCAAAGTTAAATGAATAATTGTCCTGCTTTCCAAAGGTATTTTTTTGTCTGTTTTTAATATTTCCTCTACATTCATGTCGTTACAATAATTGTATATACAAATGTATAAGCATATTTTGTTTTATATAAAATGATTTATATAAAATTCTGTTAAAGTTTGTAATGTGACAGAATTAATATCAATCTATTGGAAAAACGAGCCCATAGGATGTAGAACTAATTTGATTTAGATTGATGAATTTGAATAAATAGATTATTTTTGACCCATTAAAAAAATAAAGGTATGGCAGATTTATCACAAGAGGAGTGGGAAGATCAATTGGAAAATGATGACAATGCAATCATCTTGGACGTGAGGACACCGGAAGAAATGGAAGAAGGTTATATCCCCAATGCCACTAATATAGATATTTATTTGGGCCAAGGTTTTATGGAGGAGTTGGAAAAATTGGACAAATCCAAAAATTACTATGTATACTGCAGGTCTGGGAACCGAAGCGCACAGGCTTGTGCCATTATGCGAAGTGTGGGTATTGCGAATGCCTACAATCTTGAAGGAGGTTTTATGCAATGGGAAGGTGAAATCGCCGAATAATTACTCCGCAATTAAGTTAATAGCAATATTTCTTTAGATACAGACAAGCTTTTACCAATGCAATTATTGGTATTATTCTTAAGGTTTTGCTTGTTTTTTTAATATAAAGTAGAAATAATTCTTTATTTTTAAATAATGAGAGAAGATTTTCTACATTTTATATGGAAATATAAGAAGTTACAGTTGGAGGATTTGTTTACTTCCAACAACGAAACCGTCTTTATCAGGGATGTTGGCACTCATAACCATCTTTCTGGCTCCGATTTTTTTAATGCCAAAATTGAGATTAATGGTCAGTTATGGGCGGGGAATGTAGAGATTCATATCAAAACTTCCGATTGGTTCACTCACAATCATGAAAATGATCCAAAGTACTCCAACGTAATCATGCATGTGGTTTGGGAAAACGATGCTTCTGTTTTTGGAATGGATAATAAGGAGATCCCCACATTGGAATTAAAAAACATCATATCCAAAAACATACTGAAATCCTATCAACAGCTTTTTGATAAAAGAGAGGTTTCCTTCATTAATTGTGAAAAGGATATTAAAGATATAAATCCCTTCTTGTTCGATAAATGGCTTGAGCGTATTTATGTTGAGCGTTTGGAACGAAAATCAGAATTGGTTTTGGAACTATTGGAGCAATCGAAAAATGATTGGGAAAAGGTATTGTTTGCGCTGCTTTTAAAAAATTTTGGATTAAAGATAAATGGAGATTCTTTTCTTAGTATTGCACAAGCCTTGGATTTTGAGACAGTAAGAAAAATACAGAACAATACATTTCAATTGGAAAGTGTTTTATTTGGTATGGCAGGATTTCTGGCAGATGACACTATTATAGACAACTATTATAGAGCCTTGGTTAAGGAGTATCACTATTTAATGAATAAGTATGGGTTGCAAAATGAAAGCTGTCAAAAACCGGAGTTTTTTAAATTACGTCCACCCAATTTTCCTACTATTCGTTTGTCACAATTGGCAAACTTGTATTCTATGCACAAAAATTTGTTTAGTAAGGTAATTGAAGCGACCTCTGTGGAGGAATTCTATATACTTTTTGAGATAGCAGCAAGTAAATACTGGGACAATCACTTTTCGTTTGGAAAAATATCCAAAAAAGGAACAAAAAAACTTACTATAAAATTTATTGACCTTCTGATTATCAACACCATACTTCCGTTGAAATTTTGTTATGCCAGATATTCTGGAGATGTAATAAATGAAGAGATCGTCTCTATGATAGGCAGTATTACAATTGAAAATAACAGTGTCACCGAGAATTTCAAATCCCATGGTGTTCAGATGAGCAACGCTATGGATAGTCAGGCCATATTACAACTATACAACGAATACTGCACTAAAAATAAATGCTTGGAATGTGCAGTTGGGAGTAGGTTATTAAATAGAAATGGTTAATTTTAAAACGTGAATTTTTTCTATCGTATACTATATTATTTCCAAAAGAGAGGTTTCGAAGTATGTAGGCGAATTGCTGAACGTATTGGGATTAGGGCTCGGGTAGTGCGGACATCATTTATTTATCTTACGTTTGTGACCCTGGGTTTTGGTTTTGCGCTCTATTTATTTCTAGCATTTTGGCTTAAAATCAAAGATCTTATATATACCAAACGAAATTCTGTTTTTGACCTTTGATAATGATAAAATTCTTCCGTTCCAAAATGTACCTGGCATTATTCTTAGTAGGATTAGTCCTGTTATCGGGTGTTTTGGGATATCGGTTTATTTCCGATTACTCTTGGTTAAATGCATTCTATATGACCGTGATTACTGTGACAACGGTTGGTTTTTCCGAAGTAAGTCCCTTGGATGCTGAATCAAAGTTATTTACTGTATGTTTAATAATATTCAGCGTTTTCATATTTGCGTATGCAATTTCTGTGGTAACCGAGTATATTTTGAATAGGAACTCAATGCAACTTCTAAAGAAAAAAAAAGTGAAAAACAAAATCAATAATTTATCGAACCATGTAATTATCTGCGGATTTGGACGTAATGGTAACCAAGCTGCGGAAACCTTAAAAGCCTATGATAGACCATTTGTTGTTTTGGAGCGGGATAAGGAGGTTATTGAGAAGTTTGAAGATGGTGTGCTTTTTGTTGAAGGCGATGCTAATGAAGATGAGGTGCTGATAGAGGCCGGGATAGAGCGGGCACAATTTCTAATTGCTGCATTACCAGATGATGCCGTTAATCTTTTTGTGGTATTATCTGCAAGACAGCTCAATAAAAACCTGTTTATTATCAGTAGGGCTTCACAGACTGGTTCCCAAAAAAAATTGGAGTTGGCAGGTGCCAATAAAATAATTATGCCCGACAAAATAGGAGGAGACCATATGGCTTCCCTCGTGGTTATGCCAGACCTTATTACCTTTATGGACAAACTATCTACCGTAGGCGAACACACCACCAATCTAGAGGAAGTCTCTATAGCGGATTTTGCTGATCAGGAAGGGTGCTATTCACTGCGCGATCTGGATTTGAGGCGAAAAACAGGTTGTACAATTATTGGATACATAGAACCTGAGGGAAATTATATCATCAACCCAGAGGCAGAATTGGAATTACAACCAGCCGGGAAGGTTATTGTATTGGGAAGACCAGAGCAGATTAATAAGCTAAATAAAATGTTCCATATCGATTAATTATATTTAAACCACATTATTTGATTGGGTTGATAATTTTTAGGATATTGCCATCTTTACAAATCGAATTAGATAATCAAAAACCAAAATTATGAAGTACAAACTTCTTGCATTTTTAACTTTTCTATTGCCATTTTTATCCGTTGCCCAGGAAAAGGGATTGGACGAAAAAGTGAACGACGCTTTTATGCCAATAGCAACATGGTGGGAAGGTTTCATCTTGACGCCTATTACCATTGCCGGATACAATATGCCGATTGTTTTGATACTTTTAATTTTTGGAGCGACTTTTTTTACTATTTATTTCAAGTTTCCAAACATCACAAAATTTCCTTTGGCAATAAATACGGTAAGAGGTAAATATGATGAGATGGACCACCATGGCGTGGAAAAAGCAAATTTAAATATTGTTGGTGGAGATTTGGTTGACACCATAAAGGATGAAAGTCAGGATGGTGAAGTAAGTCATTTTCAGGCCTTGGCAACTGCGGTTTCAGGAACCGTAGGTCTTGGGAATATAGCCGGTGTTGCCGTTGCGATTGCAGTTGGTGGCCCTGGGGCGACTTTTTGGATGATTGTATGCGGATTAATAGGAATGTCTACAAAATTCGTTGAATGTACGCTAGGAGTCAAATATAGGGATGTGGACGAAAGTGGTACGGTATATGGTGGTCCCATGTATTACTTGTCAAGGGGGTTAAAAGAAAGAGGCTTTACTCGATTGGGAAAGGTCTTGGGAATTACCTTCGCGGTACTTTGTGTGGGCGCTTCGTTTGGTGGAGGCAATGCTTTTCAGTCCAATCAGGCGGCGGTACAGCTTTCTTCAATGCTAAACCTTGAAGGTGGTGCTACCGGTATAATAATAGGTTTGGTATTGGCTGTTTTGGTCGGAATCGTCATTATTGGGGGAATCAAAAAGATAGCCAGTGTTACCGAAAAAATTGTGCCTTTCATGGCAGGGATCTATGTGTTGGCATCTTTGGTAATAATTTTTGCAAACATTGAATATTTAGGAGATGCAATTGCGATGATTTTTTCTGGAGCATTTACTCCAATGGCAGGTCTGGGAGGTATTATAGGTGTAATTATAGTAGGTTTTCAAAGAGCCGCATTTTCAAATGAAGCTGGTGCTGGCTCCGCTGCTATTGCACATTCTGCGGTTAAGACGAAGTATCCTGCAAGTGAAGGTATCGTGGCTCTTTTAGAGCCTTTTATAGATACCGTTGTGATATGTACCATGACTGCCTTGGTAATTATTTTCTTTAATATGGACGCTGGTGCATTTGATTATGGTAATTCTGTAAACAGTACAGTTTTGATCAATGAAACTGGAAACTACGTTGGGGGTGTAGATTTAACTTCAATGGCATATGATTCGGTCATTCCTGGATTTAGGTATATTCTGACCATTGCAATAATTCTCTTTGCTTTTTCAACAATGATATCATGGTCTTATTACGGACTGCAATCCTGGAAATATTTGTTTGGAAGAGGTAAAGCTGCAGATGTGGTATATAAATTACTATTTTTAATGTTTGTTGTCATAGGTGCTGCAGCGACTTTGGATGCCGTAATAAAGTTTTCTGATGCTATGATTTTAGCACTGGTATTCCCCAATATGGTAGGGCTTCTATTTTTGTTCCCTAAGGTCAAAGAAGAAATGGACAGATATTTAGCAGATATAAAGAGCTTTGTAAAAGGCTAATAAAGTTTTAGATGAATATTAAACCCCACTTTAAGTTCAATAAGCAAGAACGGAGTGGGGTTTTCTTTTTATTGCTGATCATTATTATAATTCAATGCAGCTATTTCTTTGTGAAAGTTGCTCCTTTTGGTAGGCCCAGCAGGGCAATTCTGGTCGATTCGATTTTTCAGACGAGAATAGATGTTTTGAAAAAACATCAAATTGAAAACGATTCAATTAAAATATATCCCTTCAACCCAAATTTTATATCGGATTATAAAGGATATTCATTGGGAATGACGTTGGATGAAATTGATAGGCTAAATAAATTTCGATCTCAAAATAAGTATGTAAACACTCCAAAGGAATTTCAGGAAGTAACCTTGGTTTCGGATACTTTATTACATAGGATTTCGCCTTATTTTAAGTTTCCAAGCTGGACGCAGGATAAAGATTTACATTTTGTGAATAAGCAATTGCCAATTGGGGTAAAGCCAACTGCAGACATAGGGATACATCGGGTTAAGGATCTAAATAATGTTACAGCTAAGGAATTGAGATCCATTAATGGAATAGGTGATAAATTGTCGGCAAGAATAATTAAGTTTAGGGATAAGCTTGGCGGTTTTTTAGTGGACGAACAATTATATGACGTCTATGCTTTGGATTCTGTTGTCGTAGTCAGAGCACTGGTTAAATTCCGTGTGCTTCAAAAACCAGTTATCCAAAAAATAAATATCAATACTGCCTCTGTCGAGGAAATTGCACAGTTGGTGTACATTAGGTATGATGTTGCCAATAAGATAGTCGTGTACAGGAATACTATGGGTGTTATTGGGACTCTGGAAGAATTAACGAATATTGAGAATTTTCCAGCGAATAAGATTGATATAATTAAATTATATTTGTCTCTCTAAAAAAACGTTAAAATGAGTATTGATACTATGTCAGAATTGAGTTTTGATTACTCGGAAACCCAACTTTTGGTCGCTGCTTCGGCCAAAAAATTCGCAGAACAGCATATTCGACCTTATGTAATGGAGTGGGACGAGGCCCAGATTTTTCCTTTGGATGTTTTTAAAAAAGCAGGGGAAATGGGGTTTATGGGTGTTTTGGTCCCAGAAGAGCTTGGGGGTTCGGGATTGGGGTACCACGAATATATTGCCATTATTGAGGAAATTTCCAAAGTGGATCCTTCCATCGGATTGTCTGTGGCAGCTCATAATTCACTTTGTACCAATCATATATTATCTTTTGGAAACGAGGTACAAAAACAGAAATGGATTCCAAAATTGGCCACGGCAGAGTGGATTGGAGCTTGGGGTTTGACAGAACATAATACCGGGTCTGATGCAGGCGGAATGAGTACAACGGCAATTCGAGATGG
>CAXMOE010000065.1:0-13185 GCA_964194835.1 uncultured Flavobacteriaceae bacterium
GGGAATGGCGGCGGTATCCGGCGGTACACCCGGACAATGCATGATGGCAGCAGAAATTGCCATGGAACACCATCTAGGGCTAACCTGTGACCCAATTGGAGGTTTGGTTCAGATCCCATGTATTGAACGTAACTCCATGGGAGCCATAAAAGCAATTAACGCAGCCGAGTTGGCGTTGGAATCCAATCCAGAAAACGCTAAAGTCCCCCTGGATAAAGTTGTGCAGACCATGTGGGAAACGGCAAAGGATATGAATTCTAAATACAAGGAAACCTCAGAAGGCGGTTTAGCAGTTGGTGTTAATTTAAGTGATTGTTAGTTTTATTACGTGATTGCTTATGTCTTTTCAATAATGGCAATAAACAAAAAAGACAGCCTTCACGACTGTCTTTTCTGGTTATAATCACACTTATATTTGATTATAAAAGTGCCTTTTAAGAGTTGTCCGCCACCGAAGCATCTGGGGCGTTTTTCTTTATAGAATTAATGCCATTTTCCATTCCTGAAGCACTTGAATACATTTCACTTGCGCCTATCCCCTGTCCATTGGAAGCTTTTAAACTAAAATAAGGCTTGTCGTTCTTGGCGGTCTTTCTATCAAATCTTCCATCATCTTGCGAATTTTTCCTCACCGAGGCAATTCCGTTTTCGCATGCTTTTTTAGTACTATATGCTTCACTACTCAATATAATTTGTCCGTTGCCCGCTTTCAGGTTAAATCTAAATTGCCCTGATTTGTCGGTTTTAATTTCAAATTTTCCCGTTTTATGACTTTTTTATTGTTTCCTTAAATTTATAGCTATTTTGATTAATTTACAATGTTTTAAAAAAACAAATATCCAACCTAAACAAATAGATTGAATTTCTTCTCTTGTGGCCCACCTGAACTCGAACCATGGTAATTAACTTATTAATAATCAACTATTTGACAGCTTGTCAACTTAATAAACACCCAAATTGTATACCCTTTTTATCATTTATAACTGCTAAATCTGCGGGGTATAGGTGTTTATCAATCTTCTAATATTGTCGAAACTCATAATGCCAACAACGCAAATAATAAAAAGAAGTATCAGCCCAAAATCTCTTGTGTTAATACCCAGGATTGCAGAACTAGACATCATGAAGAATACTGTTGCTCCAATCCCCAAAATGGTTCCGGCGACAAAAAAGAACAAGGACCGCTTCAATTGTTTTGATACTTGACTTTTAAGTTTCAAATCATAATTAATTTTTGACATGACCTTGTCGTCAAAACTATTTGAATGCAACTTCCGAGCAGTCTTTTTAAGAATATCAACAATCATGTCATCCTGAAATTTCTGATTTTCCATAATCCTAACTCTTGTTTATTTTAGATTGCTCTAATCCAGAATGTAAATTCTTTCTTGCCCTATGCAAGATTACTTTTGTGTTGGTTTTTGACCAACCTGTGATCTCAACAATTTCTGATACCTTGTATTCCTCAAGATAAAATAAATTTAGTGCAAGACGTTCATTAGGTAAAAGTTTATTCATTGCATGATAAATGAATTTATTTCCTTGTTCCTCTTCCTCATTGTTAGCAAGACCTGCATATAGATCAGTATCGGTTCTGTCAAACAGTTCTCGTTCTTTATTGATTTTTTTTAATCGTTGGAAGGATTCATTGACAACAATGCGGTAAAACCAGGTTTTAAATTTGCTTTTTCTTTTAAATGATTTCAAACCTTTAAAAACTTTCATAAAGGCATCCTGTACAACCTCCTCCGCAAAATATTCATCATTGAGAATTGAAATGGCAACATTGTATCCCATATCTTTATAGGTTTTCAAAAAATACCGGAACGCTTCGGTATCTCCCCTAAGCACCTTATCAATGTATAAATTATCCATAAATCAACTTCCACTCTTCTGTTTCTTATTTATAAAGTGATTTATGAACATCCCAATAGAAAGGCATAGTCCTATTATAAAAGGTCGAAGAAAACCAATGAAACTATACTGGTCGCCCTGTTGTTTCAATACAAGACCTATTCCTAAAAAAGCAATACTCATGCTCAATGTTATAACTCCGAACTTTAACCAGGGAAAGACAAACCTAAATTTGTTTTTTTTCTGCACAAGGAATATGTCTTCCAATTTATCCCCTCTCTCTATCAACATAATACGTTCTTTGTTTTTTGCTTGCTGGTAGAAATACCACCCAAAAAAAATGGCTGCAATTAAGGTCACTAGAATAATGGTAATGGTAATGGCTTGAGTCATCATTTTAAATATTAATTAAACTAAATTTCTAAATTATTCAAATTCTGTTGTTTTTCAAAATACAAATTCCATACCCGATGGCCGTCATAATTGAAACCTATTATTTCCCCTTTCCCGTTCCACTTTAACACCAAATTACATTGCATAGCATCAATTGGCCCTTCTACATAGGTGGTGAGGCGGCCATCTTCAAGATAGTAAAGTGGGGCAAGATTTTTCTCTATACCCCATTTCATAAATAACTTTTCATTTTTACATAAGATTTCAATGGGAATGGAGTTTATTAAAGTAGGACCGCGATACGTCCCACAAAATTGCTCCAATTCATTTGGAGAAAGTTTGGGTATGCGGTAGGCTATCTCCTTGCTGTTAATTTCTTCCTGAAGATTAACAAACCGAAAGCCAGGTTTGTTGGATTCAAGGTCTACAAAATGAAATTCGATGGGGCTACTCTCTACCATTAGAATCGTAGAGCTGACCGGAACCAAATTAAACTTTACCCCGTCGTATCTTATCCCTACAAGGCGCCCATCTTCCAGGCTTATCTTGTTCACTCCTACACCTCCTGATGGAGGCCTTCTGCCACCAACAGCTGCTTCTGCACAAAAAGTACCCACAAATTTGGCCAAATAATCCGTTGACAAATCTATGGCTGGTTTCTGAGATCCTTCCGCCAGCTTTGTATTTTGGTTCTCTTGCTTTAAAACCTCTTTCTTTTTTCGAAACAATACTTTGGGCGGGGGTAGATTGGCCAGGATATCCATACAAAATGCATTGGTCATGGCCTGTGCCCAAATTTCAGGGGTATTGGTCAGGGCGATCATGGAAATGTCGAAATCCGGCCACCAAACCATTACCGAGGTAAAATTATTTCTCCCTGTATGTTCAATCCACGTGTACCCCTGAGGAACAGCCCCCGACTCCAGTCCTCTGGCAAAGGTTGTTGGGGTTCCCGTAATTAATGTGTCCCTTTTTAATAGTAATTCGATCAGAGAACTAGTTCCGATTTTTCCGGATTTAAAATTTCCCATCCATTTCACTAGACCATTAATGTTTGCTTTCATGCCACTAGCGCCCAGAATATGATCTATTTCCATATCCGGGTTATCTTGCTTCTTCTCAAAATTTTCAGCAATAAATTGGGGCATCGAATTCTGACGATACGGATAACCTATTGCCAAATTAATTGAATCAACAGTTTCTGCGCCTAAAAATTGAATTTCTGAGGAAGTAATTTCCAGAGGGTTAAAAATATTTTGGCTTACAAACTCCTCATAGGGGAGGTGGCTAATACGCTCAACCAATTCCGCAAGAAGAACAAAATTTGAATTGCTATATTTCTCATCCGTTAATGGTAAAAAGGACAAATTGGTTTGCCTGTATATGGTGGTTAGTACGTCCTGTTTAGAAAATGTAGCGCTTTCGCTCCGCCCCCTTGCTAGTATCAGCATTTCGGAATAATCATGTATCCCACTGGAATGGGTTAGTAAGGAACGTATGGGAATTGGCTCTTTAATTAAAAACTCCGGAAAATAGGATTGAAGGGGCGTATCCAAATCCAGCATGCCTCGTTCCTCCAATATAAGAATACTTGCCGCGGTAAATTGTTTGGTACATGAGGCTATATCAAATAAAGTGTTTGCTGTATTTGGAATTTTTTTAGCCACATCTGCGTACCCAAAAGATTTGGAATACACGATTTGATTACCTCTTGCAATGGCCACCACGCCCCCTGGGCCATTTTCAATCTCATGTTGTTCCACTACATTGTCTACGAGATCTTTCCAGGTTTCCAATTCAGATTGGTGACAACTAAATGTTATTAATGATATTGTTAAGGCGATCATCAAATTAGTATGTTTTCTCATTCTTTTATATTATTAAATTATTTAAACCTCTCACCCATTGGATTACTTAAATTGTAAAAAGGTTACACTTATTCAAAATAAATTTTGGGAGCATGGTCAAAAACCAAAAAATCCAACCTAACAAATATTGCCGTAGAACTTATTCTCGCTACTGCCAAACACGATGTCGAAGCCATTGGCACAGCAGCTGGTGATATTGATCTGGGCGATGTTTGGCTATTACCGCCAACCCTGACGCTTCAATATCATTTTACCGGGGGTGCATTAAAGCCCTATTTGGGGGCAGGTTTTAACTATACTATTTTTTATGGGGTTGATGAAGGACCGGTAGCTGATGCTGTTGACTATGAGAGCAGTTTCGGCATAGCTTTTCAAGGAGGTTTGGACATTGACCTAGACGAGAAGTGGTTTTTAAACCTAGATTTGAAGAAAATATTCATTCAGACCGAAGCCACTGTGGACGCTACTTCAGCTTTAGGAGCTACAGTTGGTGCCGATGTTGATATAAACCCTTTGGTTATTGGATTTGGCATTGGAACATTAAAAAGCCTTCTTTTTAGAGAAGGCTTTTTTGTAGTCTCACTTCGGCTCATACCGTGGAGATTTAATGCCTGTTAGCTTCTAGTTAACCTTAAGATTTCATGACTATCCCCTTTTTCGGGCAATCCTCTATAAATACTCTTCAGTTATTTTTCCGAAGATCAATTAACTAATTTAGGAAGCGCCTTTCAAATCCATATGTCCCAATAAATTGTGTGCAAACGTAAGCATGTTCTGTACCTCATCGGTACGGGCAATATGAAGGTATTTAAAAATCATCAATGCTTCTCCGTTACTTTCTATATGATGAATTTCGTTTTCATCCAAAAACCGTATAAGATCATCAGTAAAAAATTCTCGAATGGCATCTTCGTCTTCCCCGCTCAATAGAAATTTAGTGGAGAACCCCAAATGTTTCTTAAAATTAATATCCCCTTTTGGCCCTGAAAACACCTTCACCCGACTAAAAATTTTATCGAAGAGGCCCTCTTTGTCAATTATAAATTTTGGTATCGGAGAAGATACCCGGACTATCTGGACAGTGGTTTGGTAAACTTCTAGGGCAAGTAATGCCCCCTCGTCGAATACAATGTCGGCAATCTCCCATCGAGCATCATTTTCTACATCTAGTCCTTGTAGAGAATTGCTTTTCATTTCAATTGGGCGTGAATCGAAAAAATGAAAATTCATTAGATACGAAGTATTCCAATCTACCTCACGGTCAAAAGACCAGCCATTTGCAATGGCCATTTTCTGTAAACGTATTTGACGTTGTGTAATCCGTCTTTTCACACGACCAGTAATAATTTTTAAGGCCCGGTTATGACTGGTTGAAGCTACGTGATTGTCCAACCCAATTAGTTTTACATCTCCCCCATTGAAATCATGTATGCGTTTAAATTCGATCAAATTTTCCATGATTGAGAGGTCTACTAAACGTGTTTGCGACATATCGATACGTACGTTAGATCCGCTCGGAATATGTTCCAGTAATTTGTCCAGTTGCAATGCATATAAAAAATTGGAAATTCCTTTTAGTTTAACATCATAAGTGCCATTTTTTAACTGATGCACTTTTGAGCCGGATCTATAAATCTTTTTAAAGAAAGATATGATTCCTACCTTGGCCAATAACATGTGTAAAACCAGTGTGGTTAGAATTCCCCCGATGATACCAAAAAGCAAATCTGTAAATAAGGTAATAATGAGTGTAGAGGATAGGAATAATAACTGTTCTACACCCTGATCATAGGCACGCTTGAACACCTGTGGAGATGCCAATTTATAGCCTGTATGCACCAAGATCGCTGCCAAGGCGGCTAAGGGGATACTTCTTAAAATCGGTGCCAAAAGAAGGACAAAAAGGATTAGAAAAATTCCATGATAGAAATTGGACCACTTGGTCCTGGCATTACTATTAACGTTTACAGTACTACGAACAATCACTGTAATAATTGGAAGCCCGCCTAAAGCACCAGAAACCATTGTACTAAGTCCTACGCCTACTAAGTCCTTGTTGAGATTGGTGGTTCGCTTAAAAGGATCTAGTTGATCAACAGCACGGGCACTGGCTAGAGTCTCTATCGAGGCAATTGTAGTTATAGATAAAACGGTAAGCCAAAAAGGTAAAGTTCCAATCATACCAAAGTCAGGATGCATAATACTATCAAGAGGATTGTCTGGAATATCAATAAGCAACTCTGGGCCAAGGCCGTAGGTATTTCCGAAGAGAGAAATACTATGTTCATTAAAAAAATCAAATCCGAAGACTATAGGCAATGCCAATAATAAAACCCACATTGGAGCTGGGATTATTCGAATGATTTTATATTTAATTTTTTTATAGAAAACTAATGTCAAAATGCCGACCAATGCAATCAAAAAAACGATGGGGTTAGCTTCTGGAAGTTTGTAAAAAATATCTAAAAGGGTTCCAATAATAGTGTCGGCATTGGAAGTGGTTCCCAACACATAGTGGGCTTGTTTTGCAAAGATGATCACCCCAATTGCGGCTAAAATACCATGCAATACAGAAGATGGCAATAACTTGGCAAAACGTCCCATTTTAAGAAATCCCAATATAATTTGAATTGCTCCAGATACCACTATTGCTGCTAAAACGTAATTGATATTCCCTTCTAGTGCTACAAGACCTCCTAGGATCACCGCAATTAACCCAGCTGCAGGGCCATTAATTGCCAAATGTCCTCCACGGAAGAATGTAGTCACAACTCCTCCAATAATTGCAGAAAGCACTCCAGCCATGGGTGATACCTCAGACGCAACTGCAATTCCCAAAGCCAGAGGTAAAGCTACCAAGGACACACTTATAGCAGCCGAAAGATCATTGCGCCAATTTTCCTTCAGGCCTTTAATTCCAGTAGAAGGGATAGAGTTGTCTGTATTCATAGATTAAGTAAATGGTCGGTTACGGGTTTTAATATACGTTTTCAAAAAAAGGAAACACCTAAAATAAGTAAAATGTTTTAGTATTTATGTTATAGTGAATTACTTATCACATAATCAATAGGTTACAAATAGGTGGAGAATTAATAAGATCTACAACATAACCCAGCCCTGCAAATCCATGGTTTTTTCAGTTTTTTAAATCTTATCAGTATCTTCAACACACCAAAATTTAAACACTATAGCGTATCTGCACATGGCAGGTGATTATACACCTAAAACAAATTAAAGTATGGTAATGTCAAAAAATCTAGTCTTTCTTTTTTCTCTTATCCTTTTTCATAATTTATCAAATGCTCAAAATCAACAATGGCAGGGAAAATTTGAACCCATTGATAACATGATTTCAACTCCTAACAGCTACAGAACTGCAAGTGGGGCTCCTGGAAAAGCGTATTGGCAGCAACGTGCCGATTATATCATAAAGGCGACTTTAGATGAATTAAATAATACGATCACTGGAGAAGAAACCATTACTTACCATAATAATTCTCCTGAAGATTTAAATTATATATGGATTCAATTAGAGCAGAATGTAAACAGAAAAGGAAATGAAGATTTTGGTTCCTTTAAAACTATTATAAAAGATTCTATGAATGCACGCCAAATGCAGTTTCTTACCAGAGCTATTGACTTTCCTGCAGGCTATACTATTAAATATATAAGAGATGTTAATGGTAACTCCATGAAATCAATGGTTAATAACACCATGATGAAAGTATTGCTCACAGAACCTCTTAAATCTGGTTCATCCTTACGTTTTTCTATCGCTTGGTCCTACCCAATTACAGACAGAAGTATGTTCCTTTTATCAAGAGAAGGTTATGAATATTTCCCTGAAGATGATAATACTGTCTACCTTATTGCGCATTGGTTTCCAAGAATGGCGGTTTACAATGATACCGAAGGCTGGCAAAATCAACAAT
Source organism: uncultured Flavobacteriaceae bacterium (assembly GCA_964194835.1). Taxonomy (GTDB): domain Bacteria; phylum Bacteroidota; class Bacteroidia; order Flavobacteriales; family Flavobacteriaceae; genus CAXMOE01. The sequence goes on from CAXMOE010000065.1 coordinate 8,048, forward strand.
TTCAAAGACTCGGGGAATTTGCTTTGGAATTTGGAGATTATAGCGTTGAAATAACTGTTCCCGAAGATCATATTATTGCATCAACGGGTAAATTACAAAATAGTGATGATGTGCTCACCAAAACACAGCAGGATAGATTGAATGAAGCAAGAAGGTCTTTTGATAACCCTGTAATGATTGTTACTAAAGATGAAGCTGAAAACAATGAAAAAACTAAATCCAGTAAACAGAAAACCTGGAAATTCAAAGCTACAAACGTACGCGACTTTGCTTTTGCATCATCCCGTAAATTCCTTTGGGATGCTCAAGCTGTAAAGTTGCCAAGTAATACGGTAATGGCTATGTCATTTTATCCTAAAGAGGGCCTACCCGTATGGAAAGAAGAATCCACAAAAGCTATTAAAAATGCACTCGAAGTGTATTCTGAGGCTACTTTTGATTACCCTTATCCGGTAGCTATTTCAGTGAATACCTCCAATATAGGTATGGAGTTCCCCATGATTAGTTTTAATGGCGGCAGACCTAAAAATGGCAAGATGAGTGATCGTGCCAAACAGGGCATGATCGGGACAATTGTTCATGAAGTGGGTCATAATTGGTTTCCGATGATTGTAAGTTCAGATGAGCGTAAATGGATGTGGATGGACGAAGGTTTAAACACCTTCCTTCATCAAAGAACTATTGCAGAAAGATACCCGGGTTTTAAAAGTACAACACCTAAAACCATTGTGCCTTTTATGAGTGGTGATAAAAATATTATGCGTCCCATTATGACAACCTCTGACAACGAATTACTAAATCAGTTCGGAAATAATTTCTATATAAAGCCAACTGTAGGGCTTCAGATGCTAAGAAATTCAATTGTTGGCCGTGAATTATTTGACCAGGCATTTAAAGAATATGCCAATCGTTGGAAATACAAACACCCAAATCCTGCGGATTTATTTAGAACGCTAGAAGATGCAAGTGCAGTAGACCTAGATTGGTTTTACAGAGGTTGGTTTTTTACGACCGATAATGTTGATATGGAACTCACTGATGTAAAATGGTTTAAAGTAAATGAAGAAGCGCTTATTGATAAGGATCAGAAAAAGACCGTTAAATTGAATATAGAGGGTGAAAACCCCGGTGAAAAAGCAAAGGGTCTTTCCAGTGGCCCCGAAGCGATAACCATGACCTCAACACCCGATGCAAGCTATGGCGGATTTTTATCAAGAATGGATGAGCCTGAGCTTCGCAAACAACTTTCCGGTAAAAATATTTATGAAATTAGTATTAAAAATGTAGGTGGACTTGTAATGCCTGTAACCATAGAATGGATATATACCGATGGATCCAATGAGATTGATAAATTACCAGCAGAAATTTGGCGCAGTAACGAATATGAAATTAAAAAGACCTTTATAAAAGAAAAAGAAGTTTCACATGTGAATTTAGACCCTAATTTTGAGTTTGCTGATACTGATATGAAAAACAATTCCTTTCCTAAAGTAGAGACTCCATCAGAATTTGATGAATTTAAAGCTAAAAAGGCTAATAATTAGTGTTGATAGAAATAAATGAACCATTGGTTTGTCTGAAAAAATTTAAGTGCCAAATGAGCATAATGCAGCCAACTACTATAGTGCATGACCAAAAACAAAAATCCAACCTAAACAAATAGATTGGATTTCTGTTATGTAGTCCCACCTTGGGTTCGAAGCATATGAAATAATTATTTACTATCCTTTAATACTTACAAGTAGAATTGTCGGCTTTCAGGAAATATGATTTATAATTTTTCGCTTTCTTATCCATGCATCCGCACAGATTCAGGAGTTCAATAGATTTGAAGTCAATAGGGTGAGTCTCTGCTTGAATGGAAATAAAGCCTTCCTTCAACGGAACTCCTTCCTGATAGGCGCTTTCTTTGTAACCACTTATTTCGCCCCCGCCAATCGTTGGCTTTCGAAATTCCATAACCACCTGACCCTCCAATATGTGTTGAATTAGTGAATCTCCAAGTACCAGGGCTTCCACGTCTACCCATTTATCCCCGTGATAGGTAGCCGAGGACGAGTTAATACAATGGGGAGTAAACAAAGAATCCCCAAGAATCACATTTGTTCCCGGGGTACACAGGTTCGCATTTGTACGATTATTGACTCCATCGCCACCTAACAATTGCAATTCCAATGAAATTGGAAAATCTTGTTGAAGCCCAATAGATGTAGGCTCCTGACAATGAAGCATCAGGCCATTATTTCGAACGGCCCAGCCCGGACCTTCCGTCATTTGGTCGCCCACAAAACGATATCTGGCCCTCAACCTATAGTGCGAAAATTTCTGCTTGTAATACAGGTGACCAAAATTACCTTTAAAAGTATCTTTGGCCATGTATCGAACACTAAGCAAACTGTCTTTATAAATAAACCTGTTTTTATGGTTCACCCCCAATTCAAACCCTGCAAATTTAGGGGTCCAATCATCAATGTCCGATCCATCAAATAAAAAAATCCAGTCTTCTTTATCCGGGTTTTCACTATGTGATTTACAGGCCTTCAAAAATAAAGCAGCAATTAAAAGCAAGAAGATCGTTAAGCTATAAAATCTTTTATAACGAGAATATTTCATTTTAGAATTGATTAGAATATAATTTTAAAAAGGTAAGAATTTATAATCAACTATTATTTAATTCAATTTTAATGTCAAGAATTAACGCTCTTGAAATCATACGACTCCCGCTGATATCCTAATATCCAAATCTATTTTCTTAGAATTTGTAAGACTGATACATAACACAAACAATATTCGTTTTGCTTCAGAACAGACCATGCCGCAAAAGTGGCAATAAACAAAAAAAGAGCTACTTTAGTGTAACTCCTTGATACTCATTGTGGGCCCAATATCCCCGTACAAGCCGGTAAGTACCATATTATCTTTAACCTATCTGAAAAAACATATGAATTTATTAAACAAGATGATTAATTAACGAAAGGCTAACAATGTGTATAAGCCATTAAAAAAGCTCATAGCTGATTGCCGCAGGCAAGTTCTCCCCTGAGTTTGTTCCACAAAAAAACCCCGTCGATGGCCTGAGGCTCCATGATTGACCCGTACCCCAAAAAAAGGAGCCTGCAGCACGCAGACTCCAACAGTTTTAGTCTTAAGTATAGGGTTCTCCTAACCATTTACATACCTTCCATTTTATGCATGGTAGCAGTAGGCTTGGTAGTAACAGACATGTCGCGAACACATTCGTATTTACCGTCGCGTTTTTCGAAATACGACATATAATATCCATTCTCAATTTCTGTGCCATCGGCACTAAATTCGGTCCAGGAACCAATCTCCAACGCGGAATTCCCTTCGGCAAACAGGTCAATCACCTTATACGCATTATAATGGCCCAAAGTGTCATTTGCAATACTTTTTGCAATTCTATCCCTGATGGCTGCCCTGCCTGAAGCAGGTTCATTATTACGGTTATAATTTATGGCGTTTTCGCTGTAATAGGCGGCAACCGCATCCGCATCTTTGGCCTTTTCCCCTGCAGCATAAGCGTCTTCCATAGCCTGAATCTCTGCCTTAACATTTACCATATCTATGAGAGCAGGTTTTTCAGCGGTGGAACAAGCAGAAAACGTGAACGCCATTATGGCCAAAAAGCTTAATAATCCAATGTTTTTTTTCATTATTTTAATATTTAGGTTTAGAAGCGGGAAGGTAACCCTTACATTCCCGGTATTTTTACTAGTGGTAAGTTTATGACCTACCAAGATTTGATTTGTTACATTATTTTAACCCAAAAGACCCCTAATCCCATGCGGTTTTTAACTTCCCTTCAGCATCGAGCCACAACGTTTTTTCCCATATTACCGATTTGTAAAAATTACCTTCGGGCAAGTACTTACTTACTTCAGCCATTCCCTCTTCAGGCCAGGTTGGGGGATTGTTCCAGGGATTGAAAATATCGCTATAATTCTTATAGGCATCGACTGTATAACAATTCCAGTTATAGCCATTGCCGCGGGGACTTAATACGGTAGCAGCAAGCCAGAATACCTGTTTGGTATTCTTTGCAGTTATGTTCTTTTCAAAAAAAGGTTTAAAATACTTTTCTTGTCCGGCCAAAAAGGCTGAAACATCACTTGCCTTGCAATAATTGTGAACCAAATACTTCCAATCGCCCCCGTTCCCTAAATTGGCAGAAGAGGTGCGGCTGAGGAGCACCTCACCCACCCTGTATTTCTTTTGTTTCAGTCGTTGATCTATCATGGCAAGTTTCTCCTTATCCATGCTGTTCCTGACTTCCTTTTCTGCCTGTGACCAATCCTTATTCATTTTTTCCGAATTTTCTACAGACCCAAGGCCGTAGAAAAAATAGATGTTTGGTTCCGATGCCAAACCATTGACCCTTCGGCACATGGACCAGCCAGTAATTGTTCCTTTTTTCAGCAGATTAGCATGTATTTTAGACCAATACATGGCCTCGTTGCCAATAAAAGTTTTTAATTCTTCGTCGGGTACATTCCTGTAATCATAAGCAAATACTTCTTCCTGCGCGTTGAGTTGCACAAAGATGCAAAAGACAATTGCTGATAAAAATGTTTTCATGATTAATATATTAAAGGTTAGTAAAAAATGATCTTGCCAGAGGCTGAACAACCAAAGGTCTGCTTTTTGAATAATCGAGTGCGATATAAAGGACGAATATCATGAACGAGTGTCCGGAGGTGCATTATTAATTATCAAGGGAAATCTCTTCGCACCCTTTTCTGAGCAATTTTCGCATAATCCTCTTGTATTATCTTCATACTGGAATGCCCTAATAACTCACTTACTATTTCCATAGGAACATCATTATAAAGCAGCACAGTGGACGCAAATGTCTTCCTAGCTATATGTAATTATTCATTACCTTAGGAAGTACAACCAACTACTGCATATGATTAACTTCTTTAGAAAAACACGCTACGACCTTATGGAGAAAAACAAAACTGGAAAGTATTTGAAATACGCCATTGGTGAACTAATAATCATAACTTTAGGTGTATTATTTGCATTAGGTTTGGATCAGTGGCGGCTAGAGCGGGCAGATCATGTTCTTGAGCTAGAATATATTTCAAGAATAAAAATAGATTTGCGTGGAGACATTA